>JBBRLW010000008.1:0-14257 GCA_038231115.1 Bacteroidia bacterium | reverse complement strand
CAGCGACACGCCCCTCGATCGCATGTCCCAGGGCGCGGAAACGTTCGAAGGCCTTGTTGAGCCTGACACAAGGATGCATGTCGTTGTTCGGCTTGAAGGAGTATGAAAAGTCTCTAGAGAGGCGCTTGTCTACACTGTAGATGTCCCAGGGTGCTCGGAACTCGCTACTTATGTTCTTTCGGCCATGCCTGTCGCTCAGAAGCCGGATGATGTCATTATGAAAAAAATATCCTGGAATAAGCAGGATAGCCTTGTAATCATGTAGGGCGATGGCTTTTTTCAACGCACTATACTTAACCTGTTCAGCGTCAATTGTCAAAACGGAGTCACGTACCTCCAATGCAGAAATATGATAAAGGGCGTTGAGCCTGCGTTTCCACTGGGCAGTATCAAATTGGGAATTTAGTTTGAGAGTAATATCCTTTATTGAGCCATCGGGTTGCTCGAGCTTCAGATTTACGGATTGCTGCTTGAAGTATAATATGCGGAAGCCACTAAGCTGTCGTGCCACATCAGGACGAAAATGTGCGTATAAATCCAGATCCTCGCGGAGAAATTCCCTGACGCTCATGCCAGCTACTGTTGCGACGCGTCCGCAAAGACCTGCTGCCGGATCGGTGTAATAAAGCGAATCAGAACTTTTTATATAGAACCTGCCCTGAGGCAGATATAAATCCCCCTCAGGTTTATTAGGTAAAACATTGGATTCCATATATGATGAAGGATCACCGAGGAGGAAGAGGTATCCACGCAGCAGCTCATAGTATCTTGTTGGATCGGAGAGCTTGGCAGCTTTTGTGGCAAGATCTGACTTGCTTCTTGCACTGAAGGCTGACTTTTCTAAAATAGTGCTCTTATATCCGTAAAAGCATTCGAGAGTGGAGGCGAGCTTCAATGCCATAGCAATCCGATAGTTTGAGTCACTTAGCAGCACGGAGGGTATAGACTTGATATGGTTCCAGCTAATATCGCTGCCGCTTCGGGCAGCAATATTCCGAACTTTTGTATAGATGAGGCTTTTGATCTGCTCCATACTAACAGACGCTTCCCCGTACTGCAACCTGATCTTTTTGCAGACGCGAGAAGAGACATTTCGGCGGATAAATCCGTCAATAAGCTGATCCATTTGCAGTTGTGTTAAGGATTCGGACTCAAGTCGAGCAACATATTTGACGAGCGAGTCATCCATGTTACGGATACTGACTCGAAGATGCGGGGCATACTTGAGGAGAATCCATTCGCGGGCAAATCGGATGGAATGCTCATGCGGGAGTTCCGCGGAGTGAGTACCTGTCTGTGCTGATGCCACACGCATAACTACAGAGAGAGATAGCATGAGAAGCATTCTAAGATTCTGTTTCATCGTAATGGCCTATAACGCTACGGAACGTCAAGTTAAAAGATATATTGTATCTATGAAAAGAAAGGTAGGGATGGTTTTAACAATGCCCCCCTCCTAAATCCAGTCAATAACCGCGTTTACTTCGCGCTGAGGATCATGTCCTTTGGAAAAGGGCTGCCTGAAATCAGCAGCGCGTTCCGGAAATATGCCTGGCGGAGATCGTCAATGACGACGCCTCTTCCCTGCGTGGCTGCGTGGATGAATTTGTTATCTTTCAGATACATCCCGACGTGCGTAATGCGTTTGCCATGCGTACGGAAAAATAGAATATCCCCTTCTCTCAGCGGCATTCCTTTACGGATGACCTGTTTCATCTGGGCGAGCATACTGGCTCCGCCATGTGTGAGGTGAACGCCGAATACTTCTCTGTACAATGTAGAGACAAAACCGGAGCAATCCGTTCCGCGCTTGGAGTTACCTCCGGCGCGATAGGGTGTACCGAGCCAGGATGCAGCGGCAGCAATCAGCTTCTTGTTGCAGCAGGAGTCAAGTTCTACCCTGAGCTTTTTAGAGTACTTTGTAATGAAATCAGCTTCGTACTCTGCCGGATTATATACAACCGGACTATGGTTCGAATCACCGAAAGATTGCGCGAGCACATCGTTGGTGAAGGGGCTTGCTATGAGACCAAGTGTCAATAGAGGCAGCGCCTTTTTTAATGTGAATTTTGCCATCAAGTCTTCCTTAATTAAGAATTCAATGGGCAAGTTAGCCACCAAAGGCGCCTGTATTGATCCTAATCCGACGAAGCGGGGAATTTATCCGATGAACCATTATCGCCAAATCGACGATTATTCGGCTTTGGAGCCTGTGAGGTGATAAAAATCAGAGCCTCATGTTTTCGATGAAAAGGAAGAGCGAGGTATCAATTTCGTAACAATGTGGATAAGTTTTTGACGTAATCCACTGATAATCAGCAATTATAATTTAAGTCGCTGACTTACAATGACTCCAGGACTAAATAATCCACAAGTCCAAGCCAATTATCTCGTTTATTGCGCAATTCCGATACAGAAGCAAATTATAGCTTCGGACTGGCGTCTGCAGAAGCTGAACCTGCTGGTACATCGCCTTTGGATGCCCCGCCGACCTTGCTCGCAATGAGATTAATCAAAGGGACTTTATCCGGAGTTTTGCCATCGCCGTGATACTGATGTCCGCCTTCCGAGAGGCCTTTCTTGATGAAGTCACTGGCATAGATGAACTCATTGAGCTTCTCATCATCAGAATGCTTAAGGTCTTCTACACTGCCTTCCCACTGGATAAGTCCCTGATACATGAATATAATATGATCTCCATACTCAAGTACGGAGTTCATATCGTGCGTGTTGATAATAGTCGTGGTATTAAATTCCTCCGTAATCTCTTTAATGAGCTTATCAATGACTGATGAGGTAATTGGATCCAGTCCGGAGTTAGGCTCATCACAAAACAGATACTTCGGATTGAGAACAATAGCGCGGGCGATTCCTACCCGCTTCTTCATACCTCCTGACATTTCATCGGGATAGAGCTTATTGACCTTTTCCAGATTAACACGGTCGAGGCAGAAGTCTACGCGGTCTTTAATTTCCTTAGAGGTCATATCGGAAAACATGCGTAATGGGAAAGCCACATTTTCCTCAATAGTCATAGAGCTGAACAGTGCGGAGTACTGGAAAAGCATCCCCAGCTCCTTGCGCAGCTTCACCTGAAATTTATATTTAAGACGGTTGAGGTTCTTTCCGTTATATAGCACCTCTCCCGAGCTGGGCTTCATCAGGCCGACGAGGCACTTCATGGTCACCGTTTTTCCGGAACCGGATCCACCGATAATCATATTCGTTTTTCCTTCCTGGAATTGGGTAGATATGCCTTTGATGACTTCTTTAGAGCCAAAGTGTTTTTTGAGATTTTTGAGTTCAATCATTGAATTTGCTTTTGTCTGAGAAATAGATAAAATAGTAAAAAATCAGCGTAGAGCTATATATAGACGTTCTTTGGACGTGTTAGATTCAGAAAATTATAGAAGAAGCTGTGCCAGAATGTAATCGGATAGCAGAATCAGTACGCTGGAGTAAACTACAGCCCGTGTGGATGCTTTACCCACCTCAATGGAGCTGTTTCCGGCATTATAGCCCTGATAGCTGGCCATCGATGAGATAACGAAGGCAAAGACATACGTCTTGATCATAGCGAAGATGAGCGTATAAGTCCGGAAGGAATTACGCGCACCCGTCACAAACTCCTGTGCGGAAAGTAATCCTGCAACCTGTCCTATAACGAATCCTCCCAGGATAGATAGACACATAGATATAAGGATCAGCATCGGGATGGTTATGAGGGCCGCAATAATCTTGGGCAGGATGAGGTAGCTGGCCGCGTTTACACCCATAACCTCCATCGCATCAATTTCTTCTGCAACCCGCATGGATCCCAGCTCGGTGGCTATATTGGATCCGATTTTTCCGGCAAGTACCAGGGAACAAATCGTTGGAGAGAACTCCAGGATCGTAGAATCTGATACAACCGAGCCAATAATCTCATTCGGCACAAAGCCGGATACCAGCTGATAGGCTGTATTAATGGTAGTTACGGCACCGATAAATACGGAGATAATGGCTACAATTCCAAGACTGTCAACACCTATGGCATTGCCTTCCGCCATGATGCGCTCAATAAATATCCGCGTACGCTCAGGACGGGTAAATACTTTTCCGAGTAGCTTTATATACTCGCCGACGTAATAGAAAATCTTCATTTATGGTTTTTGAATACTCAACAATTAGCTTCAACAACAAAATTGAGAAAATCAATCGGAAATAAGATAATAAATAATATATCAGGGAATTAAGGCAGAGGAGATACAAGGAGCATATTCCTTATAAAGGCTTGAACTGCTCGAAGCTCTGGAGGCAATCAAAGCAGTAGTGAATGGAGCGGCAAAGCGTTGATCCAAAGGCAGAGTTCATCGTTGTGTTCTCGGAGTTACAGTAGGGACAGTTGACATCTACAATCGTAGATACATCCAGATCTCCGGTGTAGCGGCGGGGAGGTGCCAGTCCGAAGTTTTTCAGGATCTCGCGTCCTTTTTCGGAGATATTGTTGGTTGTCCAGGGCGTTTTCATATCCACCAGGACATCAATATGGTCATCGGAAAGGCCGAGATTCTTCGCCAGATTGCTGCGGATTTCAGAGGATATAAGCTTAATGGCAGGGCATCCGCTGAACGTAGGCGTCATCCTGACGAGGATATGCTGATCGGCCTCGTTGATCTCTACAGTAGAGATAATTCCGAGATCAATGACACTGATGACAGGAATTTCCGGATCATAAACTTCCTCAAGTGCTTTGCGGATTTCTTCTTCCGTAAAGAAGGCAGGTTGAAGCTGATCGGCTTTATTTTGAATGATTACACTTGACAAACCTCGAAATTAGTTAGTTTTGAGCAGCGATGATCGTACCTTTCCCTAAACCCTTTGTACTGGATCCGGAGCTTGAAAAAGTCCTGATTAAAGCGGATGAGCTGGTTGATCTGGCCTCGTTCATGGGGCTGGATGACGATACTTTCCGGGTGTACAAGGATGAGCTGGATGCAGGCAGACTACGCTACTACCTCCCGAGGGAGCTCAACATCAGTGCCGAAGAACATCTTTCCGCCCTGCTTTCCGGAGATGAGCTGCCACAAACCGAGTCCGATCGTATTGCGCTGAATCTTTACAGCTTATTTGACCGTAGCACTTCCCCGGAGGAAGAGGACACCTTCTCCATAAATACACTGATTGAGCTGCATGGGACACTCCTGCGGGGATTACCCAGCTCATGGGGCGCCGGTCAATATCGTGCAGCCGGAAAAGATATAGGTACGCTGAACCGTCCGGAACAGGTATTTCCTTATTTGCAAAAGGCGGTGCAGCTCCTGACTGATGAAGAGCATCATCCGCTGATCCGTGTGTGGCTGCTGTATTATCTGCTACACGTGACCATTCCGTTTGAGCAGGAAAACGAAATGGTCATCCGGCAGTTTTGCTATGCTTTCCTCGAGCATGAGGGATACGGCTTTTGCCACCTGCTGCGACTGGAAAAATATGTGTTCCACGATAAGCGCCTCATCGGCTATATGACTCAGGTGATGGAAGGGCGCAATTTCCTGGAAAATCTGGAGGCTGATCTGAGCCATTATCTGGCTATATGTCTGGATGCTTTTTATACAAATCTGCTGAATATAGAGCATTTATATCATACGGCCATCAAGCAATCCCTGGGATATGACGATCTATTGCCGCGCCACAGGAATCTGATCAATTTCTTCCTGATGCGCAGCTTTTATCATTTCAGGGAAGCGATGTATAGCTTCAGCGCTTTTCAGGCGGAAATGATTGTCGCCATGCTCGAAGTAGGGGAGGCGGACTCAGATGAGATTGCCGAGGCCTATCAGCTGAGCCGTGATGATGTTCAGGTGGATATGCTCCGGCTGGTAGAGCTGGGCATCTTCAAATTTGAGCACGGGAAATTCAGCTTTGATTTTGATCTGCGGCATAGTCCCTTGCGCGAGCAGATGGAGTCGCTGTAAATTTGCAGATATGTTCAGCGGCATTATAGAATCCATGTCCGAGATCGTGAATATCACGGAGTCCGGATCAAATCGCACCTTTTATCTAAGTTCTCCCATAGCTTCCGATTTTCAGCCGGATCAGAGCATTTCGCATAACGGATGCTGCCTGACGGTGGAGGAAGTACTGCCGGAAAATAGGTATCGGGTCACTGCCGTAGAGGAAACGCTACGCAAAACGAACCTCGGAAGCTGGCAGACCGGATCTTTAGTCAATGTGGAGCGCTCCCTGACGCTCAACAAATTTCTGGACGGGCATCGGGTTCAGGGCCACGTGGATACAAGCGGTACCTGTATGGATATTGTGGACTGCGGCGGAAGCTGGGAGTTCCTGTTTGACTTCCCCCAGGAATTTGCGCATCTGCTGGTAGAAAAAGGATCCATTGCCCTGAATGGCATCAGCCTGACGGTCTTCGATTTAAAGCCCAACAGCTTCCGTATCGCCTGTATTCCCTATACTTATGCGCATACCAATCTCCGGCAGCTGCGGGTAGGGGATGACGTCAATCTGGAGTTTGATATCGTCGGCAAGTACATCGCCCGCTGGCGGGATGTAGGGAGATTGTAGCGCAGGCTTCAGCGGGCAAACGGAATTTCGCTATTCGTTATCCAGTATTATGTACCTTTCCGCAATGAATAGGAATATCTATGCGGCAATAGATCTGGGGACAAATACTTTTCAGCTACTGATTGCCTCCGTGGAGGGACAATCTTCCGGGCTGACTGTGCTTGTTATGGAAGAGCGTCCGGTCAGGCTCGGACTGGGCAGCTTTGTGGCAGGAATGCTCAGCGAGGAGAGCATTATACGTGCGAAGGAGGCCATAGAGGACTTTTCAGAGCAAATCCGGAGCTACAATGTTTCTAATGATAATATCCGTATCGCCGGAACGGCAGCCATGCGGAGGGCACATAATGTATCGGACCTGACGCGCTTTATAGAGTCCGTATTTGATAAGCCTGTGGAGATTATCAGCGGGGAAAAAGAGGCGGAGCTGGTCTGGAAAAGTATCCGTGGTGAAATAGCGCTGGAGGAGGAGCCGGTACTCTTAATGGACATCGGTGGCGGAAGCGTGGAGCTGATCATAGCCAATGCTTCCGAGATATTCTGTAGCCGGAGCTATCCGCTTGGTGCCAGCCGGATCAATGAAGAGTTTGAACGGCATGATCCGCCTATGGCAGAAGAATATGAGGCTATCCGGCACCATGTCCGGCATGTGTGTGCGGAAATGCTCCGGATGGCCATGAAATATGAAGTCAGCACGCTCATTGGTGCCAGCGGAAGCTTTGACTCGCTACGCGACATTGCGTCGGAATGGCTCGGCTACGGCTTCGGAAATCCGGCGGTCATAGCGCAATCGGCTTATACCGATATTGCCAAACGCATTTTCGGGGCTTCCACAGCGGAGCTCCATCAGCTTCCGGGACTCATTACGCATCGCGTGGACATGATCCATAGCAGCCTGACGGTATTGGACGAGATCAAGATTCAGTGTAGGATTACAAAGCTGATTCTGGCGCGGCATTCTTTGATTGAAGGGCTGGTATATGAGATGATGAATGGGGTATAAGGAATACAGATGCAATTCGTTTTCTCCATTCTGACCGGAATAATCTGAGGATAGAAGTAATGGCAGAATACTGCCTCGCCGATACACTACCACCTGATTATTCATTATTTCCATAACTTGCCCGAAATGACAGAAGATACTTCAGAGGAATTGCCCTGGCAGGATCCAGAGGCAATGGAACAGGCATATCGGAGCAATCCGGCAGAATTTGAGGCACTTGTCCGCAGGGATGCCGCCTACGGAAATACTTCTCCGGCGCTGGCTTTCTGGCTCAGCCGTCTGAATTATGAGGTACAGCATCCCCTGAAGCCAGCTGCAAATGATGCATTGCACAATGTGCAGGCAGAGGAATATCAAACGCCCGTCATTCCCCTGTACCGCGAACGCTCGGCTATGGTGGATCCTGACCCGCTATCGGACACTTTGGATACAGGGAAGCAATACCTTCCGGCTTTGCTGATCATTTGTGCGGCGGCCTGCCTGTTTATCAAGCTCCCACAAATCTTTACTGTTATCCAGGAAAACACCTTCTATATGCGCCTGAATGCCTATCTGTGTGTAGGCTTTGTCGGTATATATTTCCTGATCCGCAGGCAGGCTACACAGGCACAGATGGCCCTCTATTTTGGCCTGTCCCTGCTCCTTATCGTGTTCGGATACTTTTTTCCGATTCCTGATTATTTATCAGATAATAACCCGGAAAAAGCAGGACAGATATTGGATGAAACAGTACGGTTGAGGCATAGGAATATCTCTGATCTGGTTTCTATTCACCTCCCATTTGTTTTCTGGACCTTATGCGGACTGGCATACATCCGTTTTCAGCGGAATGATCTGGCGGCACGTATGGGCTATCTACGGTTTTCCATTGAGCTGACTATACTTTCAGCAATTATTCTCCTGGGAGGTGCTGTGCTTACCGGAGCTACAATCGGTCTATTTGAGCTAATACACATCAGTATTTGGAAATTTTACTCGGACTGGATCGTCATGTTCGGACTGGCTTCGGCTCCGATTGTAGCAGCGCACATCTCCGAGACGCCTAACAATCTGGCGACGCGTATTATTCCGCTCATTGCCAGGATATTTGCTCCTCTGGTTCTGATTACGCTCATCATCTATCTGCCACTGATGGCAGTGCAGGGCTTTGACATTTTCCACAAACGCGAAAACCTGCTTATTCTGAACCTTGTACTCATAGGTGTGATTGCTATAACGGTCTTTGCCATTACGGGTGCCGGAAATCAGTCCCGCAGAGCTTTCTTTGCTACCACGCTACTACTGCTGACGATCGTTGCCGGACTGATCAACGCCATAGCGCTCTCCGGAATCATCTACCGCATCGGGTCATTTGGATTCAGTCCGAACCGTCTTGCAGTCCTCGGAGGTAACATATTGATATTCATACATCTTATTTTACTGGTCCGTAACTTTATTCGGATACGCAGCAGGCACTTTGATGATCAGAACCTTCAGGCTTTCGGTATCATTGAGGATACCATCGCACGCTACCTTCCGGTGTACACGGTGTGGAGCCTGGTGGTCGTGTTCATTTTTCCGCTGATCTTCTGGTGGCAGTAGTAAATAATACTGACGTAAAAGGCGGCATTTATCTGTTTCCGAACATTATTCGAGGGATTACCGTTTAGCCTGCATTAGTTTATAATCAGATGAAAATCAGCCTTTATATATTGATTATCATGGTTCTGGGACTCAGTGCCTGCCAGGAAAATGATAAGCACCGCCCGGGAGAGCGCAGCCGCAAGGAAATTCGGGACTCGATCTACCGCTCGCTGCCGCGCCAGACCATCAACGGGATTTACTTTTATGGCAAGGATAAATCGGAGCTGAGACTATGCTCGGACTCTACCAAAAAGTACTACGTCTTTGATAATACGGGCAAAATTGACAGCATCTACATGGCACTGCTGCCTTTTCAATACCCCTATGAGCCATTATCAGTCAGGTTTAAGGGCGTTGTGAAACCGCATCCGAAATTCGGGCCGGCTTCGGAGTATGATTCAGTCATGGAGGTAGAGTCCATTCAAAAAGCTATTTCGGTGACTTATGAGGATTCCTGCTATGCATACGACTTTTTCGGGCTGAATATGAATCCGGAGTGGATGCTGGTCATTTCCGGAAAATATCAGATTATTGTGCTGAAAGATTATGCTACCCGCAAGATTTATCAGATGCGCTATGTTCATGGCGAGCTGCGTCCGGATAAAAGCGTCCATTTTGATACCCGTCTTGAAAATGCAGACGTGCCCGTGCTGATCCATTTCTCAAGGGTTGAGACAAAAGATACAAGCTCCGGAAAGATATTCCATTATAACTGTACCTTCAAGATCAGTGACAAGGCCTATTCCGGCGTCGGAATCAAGTTCGGAGAACTTCCTTATGCCAATGAAGCGGAGGACGAGGCCGATGATGCGAAGAAAGCGGCGGAGAAGAAGCGTGTGAAGAGAAGATAGATCCCCGGCTCGAAATCAGATTACCTACCCGCATCCGGATATGATCGCCTAATTTTGCCCGCTATATGAGTATGCTACAGATAGATCTTCAGGGGAAAAATGCGCTGGTAGGCGGGGCATCACAGGGCATCGGACGTGCCTCGGCTATTGCACTGGCGGCCTGCGGCGCCTCGGTGACCTTAATGGCGCGGAATCATCATACTCTTGAGGAGGTAATGCTTGGGCTTGATACCTCGTTGGGGCAGCAGCACCATATTATGGCCTCGGATACCTCTGATCCGGCTCAGCTATTGGTGAGCGTGGAAAATCATCTGCGCAAGATCAAGGATGCGCCGGTGCATATATTAGTCAATAATACCGGAGGTCCTGCGGCAGGTCCTGCCAAAGATGCGCATGCAGCATCGTTTGAGGCCGCTTTCCGCCAGCACCTCATCAGCAATCATTTATTAGCCCAAACGCTGATCCCCGGAATGCGGTCATCGGGTTATGGGCGGATTATTAATATCATCAGTACCTCGGTGAAGGTTCCGCTGCCCAATCTTGGCGTCAGCAATACGATCAGGGCTGCGGTGGCCAACTGGGCGAAGACTTTGTCTCAGGAGCTTGCCGCCGACGGAATTACCGTCAATAATATCCTGCCCGGGGCTACGGCAACCGGACGTCTATCGGCCATAATCAAAGGAAAGGCAGAGCGCCAGTCCAGTTCCGAAAATGAAGCATCTGAGGAGATGCTGCGCGAAATTCCGGCGCGTCGGTTCGGTCTGCCGGAAGAATTAGCCTATGCGGTATGCTTCCTCGCGAGTCCTATGGCTGCGTATATCAACGGGATCAACCTGCCCGTAGATGGCGGACGTACCGGTAGCCTGTAAAATCAGGATAAAGAATTACAGAGCACCGCTGTGCCGGATATTATTCCCTTCTGCTGACCTAAATTCGCTGAACAAATGAATACTAACTTTCCGGAAAATCATCTGGTGACTATGTACCGGACGCTTGCCCGAGCGGCGGATTTTCTGGCAGCGCAGGGAGTCAGACACATCGTATTATCGCCTGGAAGCCGATCCGCTCCGTTGGCGCTGACGTTTATGAGGCATCGGAATTTCCAGTGCCACGTAGTTGTGGATGAGCGCTCGGCGGGATTTATAGCGTTGGGAATGGCACAGCAGACGGCTCAGCCTGTTGTGCTGATTTGTACTTCCGGAACGGCAGCGCTCAATTATGCCCCTGCCATCGCGGAGGCATTTTATGCGCATATTCCCCTGATTGTCCTAACCGCTGACCGTCCGGAAGAGTGGATCGGCCAGGCAGATAATCAGGCTATCCAGCAGCGCAATATGTACGGAAGCCATGTCCAGGCCAGCTATCAGCTTCCCGATGATTATACGCATCCTGACAAACAATGGATGGCCTTACGCGCGTTCAAGGATGCCTATCAGCAGGCCTATATAGCGCAGAAGGGTCCGGTGCATATCAATTGCCCCTTCCGGGAGCCGTTTTACCCAACGGAATCCACCATGATTTCCATCAAGGCAGAGGAAGAAAATCCGGACTTTGCCTTCCGGCAGGAATTATATGAGCGTGTGAAATCGCATCACATGAAGATGAACACGACCTATCTGCTGGAGGAGGAAAACGTCAGGGAGCGTCGTATTATGGTTGTCCTCGGAGGACAGGCATTGCGCAGCTCATTGAGCGTCAGGATTATAGACGAGCTGGCACAGTGCGGTAATGTTGTGATTCTCAGGGATGTATGCTCCAATATATCCATAGGCAATAAAACAGTGATGTGCTTTGATACCATCCTGGAAAACACGCCTCCCGAGCAATTGGAAGAGCTTGTCCCCGATCTGATTATCAGTATCGGAGGCCCGGTGGTCTCAAAAACCCTCAAGCAGTTTCTCCGGAAGCAGCATCACATAGAGCACTGGCATGTTACCGCATTATATCAGGCACCGGATACTTTTCAAAAACTCCGCAGGCACATCATTGCCCCCGCACTGACTTTCCTCAGTGACCTAAGCGAGGTACTGAGCCGCGAGCAGTCCGGATCACGTTACAGCCTGCGCTGGCATCGCCTGAAAAAGCTGCATACCGCACAGGTGGATAGCTTCTTTTCCAGTCCGGATATGCTGTACTCGGAAACCTTTGCCGTCCATACATTCATCAAGTTTCTTCCGAAAACATCCGAGCTACATCTGGGGAACAGCCTGCCCGTGCGTCAGGTATCGGCTTTTCCAGAGGGCTCGGAAATGCTCCGTATGTTCAGCAATCGCGGAACGTCCGGGATTGACGGGACACTTTCCACCGCCCTTGGCCATGCGCTGGCTTCTCCACAGAAGATGCACTATGTTATCCTGGGAGATCTAAGCTTTATGTATGATCGCAATGCCCTCTGGAGCCTGAAAAAATCTTCGGAGCCAGGCTTTAAATCCAATCTGAGGATACTCATAATTAACAATCATGGCGGACGCATATTTTCCGAGCTTGAGGGTGCAGCACGTCAGCCGGAATTGGAGGCCTACTTCGTGACCCATCAGCCGGATACCTTTGAGGCAACGGCAGCGCAGCATCAGTGTGAATATCTCAGCTGTGTAGATGGCGACGGCTATTTTGCACGGCTTCAGCAGTTTATCTCTTCCGAGTCCGAGCGGCCTGTTATTCTCGAGCTGATGTTCAGTCCTCAAAAAAACTTCCCCGGATTAAAAGAAGTCAAGCAGACATTCTTCGCGGCTATGAATGCCGAGAAAAAAGAAGTGCGTCAGGACCTGCTTCCTTTATAAGGCCCCCCAAGAGCTAAAGCTTCGGGAAGCGAAGGACAATCATGTCCGGATTCCGGAGATTATTATTAATTTGCCCTGACTCAATTTCTAATCACAAGCCTGTCAAGCCCGAAGATGGAAAAGAATACTCCTGTGCTGTTTATTACCGCCGCTACCTTCCGATTGTGTAAGCTGCTCGGCAAATATCAGCGCCCGATAGCATTCCTGTTGATTTTTGCCTTCATAAATCTAATGAGCGGCTGCACTTACATGCGGGGCAAAGTATATGAATTGCCCGATAGCAAGAAAAAGAAGACCCTGGTTACCAAAATCCGGAAGTATAAGAAGTATGTGATTGTCCACTATAAAAACAAATCCTGGCATCTGGAACATTTTGCTTTTGATCAGGATAGTCAGCTTATTAGCGGATATCTGCTGCCGCTATCAGATCAGCACCTCTTCTATGATAATTCTTTCGGACAGGGTACGTATCGCTACAAGCAGGCTATTGGAGACCCAACCGACGAAGCTCATTTTTATCTGACCAAATTTGATGACCTGGATTCAAAGGATCTGGTAACCATTCCTTTTTCCACTATTGAGGAGATAGATATTTTCAGTAGAGACCGAGGTACGGAGTCAACTGCACTTATATTTTCCGTTTTGGGGATTACGCTGGCGGTTGTAGTTATCGTATTTATTATTGCAATAGCTCTCAAAAGCTCCTGTCCATTTGTATATGTCTATGATGGAGAGAGTTATTACTTTATGGGAGAAATGTACGGAGGTGCCATTTACTCATCATTGGAAAGGGACGATTATATGCCGCTTCCGAGGCTGAAGCCTAAAGGAGACAGCTATCAGATCAAAATATCCAATGAGCTGCTGGAACGTCAATATACCGATCTGGCAGAGCTTGTGGTAGTGAATCATCCGTCGGGGACAAAAGTATTGATGGATAAGTACGGGGAAATGCAGTCCATATCTGCTCCTCTTGCTCCTGAGCGCGCCTTTAGTGATCAGGGGAAAGATATATCAGCGGCCCTGCGTGCAAAAGATGGAAGCATCTATCTCTTCGATGATGAGTCCGCTGAAACTTCGGAGCAGAGCGCGATTGAAATGCAGTTCCGCAAGCCTTTAGAGGCCAAATCGGGTAAGCTGATCCTCAATACAAAAAACTCCTACTGGCTGGATTATGTCTATGGAAAATTCACGGAGCAGTTCGGCACCTATTATAATACATACGCGGCCAAGCAGAAAAAAGTAAGCCGCGAGAAGAATCAGCAATGGGCAATGGATCAGTCTATTCCCCTGAAAGTTTCGGTCAAAACTACCGAGGGCTGGAAAGCAGTAGATTATTTTCAGGTCATGGGTCCATTGGCTTCAAGGGATGTGGTGATGAACATCGACCTTTCCGAGGTAGCCGGAGATAAAGTCGAGCTTCGCCTGGAATGCGGATACAT
>JBBRLW010000007.1:0-14530 GCA_038231115.1 Bacteroidia bacterium | reverse complement strand
CCATATCATGCAGGAGAAGGTCTGTGTAGGGACGAATTGTCCGCGTACTAAACTGAGGAATATCCGGATGTATTTCTGTTGTAATCTTCTCTTTGTGGCATCCCTGACAGTTGAGCTTGCGGAAAAGCACTTTTCCGGCTATAACATCGGGATTTTTCCAGTTTCTGCGTGCGGGTACAGCTAAAGTGGCGCAATAGGAAGCCACTGCATCATAAATATCCTGACTTAGCTCCGGTGAACCTCCTGTGGGGAGCATACTGTATAGCGAGATCTGAGAGCCGGTAAGATTTTCAACAGTGTATAAGGGAGATGTAATTCCGATATCTCCATTGAAAGCCGCAGCGCATTGCTGACGAATGGAAGGCTGATTGGCTTTCCATCCAAATCGGCCTACAGATAATTTATGATTGACATCGTCCCTAACATAATTGACTTTTCCGGAGATACCGTCGTGATTCGCATCTGCCTCATCTGCCCAGCTTAAAAGCTGACTTTCTGAAATCGCCTCAAAGAATCCGAGTCCGGGGATTTGTTGCGCCAGCCTTACAGAGGTCAACACTCCGGAAGAAAGCGGACCATAGTTGAGTTGGGAAATCAGATACACCGGATTTCGAAGGCTGTAGCTTGTTCCATCAGCGTACTTTCCAGCCATTTCCTGGTAGCTAACTGTTGTGCTTGCTTCGGGCTTTACGCCAGGAATGGCATTGTTACTAATCTGATTGCCATAATTAGGATCTGGTACGGGCGAGCCATCAGTATTTCCTCCCGGAATACTGATGCGTACAATCATATCACGGAACTCTTCTCCCGAGGAAACAGGAGGCTTACCCCGTCCATCCTGATTATGGCAACCTCCACAGGATAAAGCATTGAGCATAGGTCCTAAGCCATCACGTGAAGTAGTGGATGACGGTGCAGTCACCCAATTATCTCTGAAGAAAGAATTACCTACCAGAAACAGGTCTAATTGAGGACTATTCAGCAAAGGCGAGGCATTGCCGAATGCATTGACAGAAGCATCAAAAGTTGTCCCTTCAGCAGCAAGATATTCTTCTCCTGCATCAGGGTCAGTAGCAATTGCTGATTCTTTATTACAGGAAGATATGATGAGACCAATAAGGATCAGCAGAAATAAGTGTCTCCTCATCCTTATATTACTATAGTGATACCTAAAGTATTTGCTGTCTGAACAATTAGATCTGCTTCGGCTCGTATTGCCTGAATAGCCGCCTCTACTTTGACTCTGCCCTCAGTGCTTTGAATAGCCTGATCAAAAGGATACGGTATCGCATCAATTGCATCCTTAGCCTGATCCATTGCTCTAAGCAATTTATCATGAATTGCAATATCCTTCGTTTTCAGGAGTGATTCAATACTTGACTTGGATGATATTGTAGTATTATCCATACGGGTATATTTCCCTGTAAATATATTACTGATGCTTTGTTGCCCATATTTGAAATCCTCCAGGCTAAGGTCGCTAAAACAGGACTGCTCATCTTCCTGAGCACGGGTATTATAAGCAACCGTCATACGCTCACCGGAAAGCTCTCCCTTGGCAAATTTGCCAATACCTGTCAAAATCAATCCCAGTGATTTGTCTTGATTGCCTGCTGAATTAAAATTCCTGGGATAGCTCGCATCTGATTTCCAAGCCTGAGCAATTGCCTGAAAATCTCTGGCGATCAGTTGCGTTACCGCTACCAAATAGGCTGATCTTCTTGTAGGATAAGAAGTTACAGAATCTAAATGATCATAATCTTTATACGATCTTCTGCCTGGACCATCAGCGTAAAAGTCCTGCCCCCAAAGAAGGAACTCAATGGCATGGAAACCGGTGCTTATACTGGTTTCTCCGGCAGCCTGATTCAGACTATCCAGCAAATTGATGTCTATTACTGGATATTTTGCAGGATTGTTTATTATCCCTGACTTGGAATCATCTCTGGTGTAATCAATAAATGACTCATCCAATGGCCAGGAGTTAATGTGCCCTTCCCTTCCTGTAACCGGATTATCAATAGGTCCTCCATAGAAGCGATACCCTTCAGATAGCTCATAATATATTCGCGTATTTCGGTAGGCAAGGCGTGCAGCATCCAAAGTAGCCTGAGAAGGAGCCTGGATTAATGCATCAACGGAAGCCTGTAATATCTGAATTTTAAGCCCAATATCTTCATAGTTCGCTAATGCTATCTGAGAATAAGCAGTAACTATTTCCTGCCTTTGACTTATATCAGAAGCAACATTGTCTGAAGCTTTCTTACAGGAAAATGCCCCAAAGTATGCGGCGGAAATTATCAGGATAATTCTTGTTCTGTTCATATTATATCAACGGAACAAAATTACTTGGAATGATTCTAAGTATCAAGTTTATTTAGAATAATTCTAATTAGAACCGACAAGCTCCGTATGGCGTATCAGTCCGCCCAAGTAACCCGTCCGCATCATAGCAATTGCAGAGAGAATCATCAGCAAGAGACATACATACTCGAGCCATCTATAATTAGTCACTGCTCTGCGGTATTGAATTAGTAATAGAAGAGCAGCCGCTGCAGCAGCCTGCATCATATAGAAAGCCATCTCGGCAGCATCTTCATGCAGATGAATAGCATCACGGGTTACCACTGCAATATCTTCTACAGCGTCTTCGGCACCTTCGCCCGTCAGGAATGTCAGGATCCCCCCCAACGCGGCTACAATGAATACAACGAGCCCGGTCTGCTTCAAAATGATATTCCTGGAAAACCATCCGTAAACAAAGATAATCAGGCCTATAAAGCCTCCAATTATAGGCAGATGATTGGTGAGCAGGTGGATATGTACTTCATCCATATAGACTACTGAATTACAGGTTTTGAAGGAAGAGCACTATCTACATCGGCTTTATTGCTAAAAATTTCATTCAGATCCTTTCCAAGATACTGAATTAGCAACTTGGCATCTTTGGCAAATGGATGATTTGGATATTTCGCAATCAATTCCTCGTATTTCTCTTTAGCTCGAATCGGCTCCTTTAGAGTCTCATCATAAGTAAAAGCCTCAAGCTGGAGTGCCTCAGGAGCACGCTTGCTTGCAGGAAAATCATGATAGATACGCTCGAGGTCAGCAAAGGCTGACTGATAATCCGAAGTTCCCGCAATCTCTATTCTTGCCTTATCAAAGATGATGTCAGGCAGACTTGTATCCTTGGGATGCGTATTGATGTAATCTTTATATTTCTGGAGCAATGGCTTGCTCTTTTCAGGAGTAAAATTATCTGTTGATGCCCAATAAATTTTAGTCTCCGACCTCAATTTGCGGCTATCCTCTTTCTGATTATCGCAGGCCGATGCCAACAGAATAATCAGTGAAAAAAGTAATAGTATCTGTTTCTTCATAATGATGTTTGTCCATAAAAAAGGCTCCGGTGGATACCGGAGCCTTTTCAGATTTATATATTCTAATGATTAGAAATTACGGTTTGGACCTTTCCCGACGATACGGAATTTAATACCCAACATTCCGCTGAATGTTGACCAGGCAACAGTATTCTGGCGATATTCGATATGGCTATTAGCCGGATTTTCATCCTGAACTACCACTTTTTGAGAATATGCAAAATAATCAATTGTTCCGATACCATACGTGTACCGAGCATCCAGACTGATCGTAGCTCTGTCACCTACGAGGAAATTGACTCCAGTACCTACAGTGACACCAATGTCTGTCTTGAGAACTGGAGCATATCCTGTTGCTGCTTTGAAGCTGTTAAAGTCATAAATAGTACGGTTACGACGTGGCGGCTGAATTGAGGAGTCACGCTGTATTTTAACGGAATATGTTGAATCCACATATCCTCCGGACTTGTAATTGACCAGATATCCGAACTGCGGTCCAGCATAAAATGACAGGAATACTCTTTTGCCCGGACGGTCATAAGGAATGATCCTATCGTAGCCAAGAAATAAGTTGTATTTGAATAACAAGTGGAGATCTACATAGTTAAGGTGCTCATAACGGTTAATATTGAGGTTAACTACACGGTCATAGTATCCATCTACGGAGTCTTTGTAAATACGATCGGCGTTCTTCATGGAGTAGAGGATATCTGCCTGAATAGAGAAAGCCTGAGACTCGCCAATACGGAACTCATTGCTGATTCCGCCGACGAAGCCGACTTTTCCGGTGAACTTTCCTCGATCTGCTACCAGATTCGTGTATTGCGCTCCTCCGATTACACCGAGATGATAATCAACCTGCGCCTGGGCAGTCAACGTTCCCACTAAGGATAACACGGTTGCAAGCACCAATGCACGTCCTGTTGAGATCATTTGCTTAATTCCTTTCATTTTTTAGCAATGCAAATTATAGATTGGCAAAAATATCTATTTTCAGGCTCATAAACGCATCTTTTTAAAAATAATCCTGAATTCTAAGAACTTTTTTTTTCGTATATAAACCTGAACAGTTTTAAACGCCTTATTTCGATAAAAATTTTATAAGCAGAATATCAATGTCCCGAATTGGTCATAAGCCAGGCCTTCATAAACTCATTCAGATCACCATCCAAAACTTTCTGAGGTTCGGTGCTTTCCAGATTAGTCCGTAAGTCCTTAACCAACTTGTAAGGATGCAAAACATAATTCCGGATTTGGGATCCCCACTCTATTTTGCGCTTGGTAGCTTCCGTTTTGTCTCTTGCTTCATTTCGGCGCTGAATCTCCTGCTCATAAAGCTTCGATTTCAAAAGCTTTAGTGCTTTGTCCTTATTCATAATCTGAGAGCGTTCCTGCTGGCATTCGATAATGATTCCGCTTGGCGCATGCTTCAAACGAACTGCGGTCTCAACTTTATTGACATTTTGTCCGCCTGCTCCACCTGACCGAAACGTATCCCAGCTCACGTCCGCCAGATTAATTTCAATATCTATGGAGTCATCAATCAATGGATAGGCAAATACGGAGGCAAAGGAAGTATGCCGGCGCGCGTTGCTATCAAAGGGAGAGATTCTGACTAAGCGATGTACGCCCATTTCCGATTTCAGATAGCCGTAAGCGAAATCTCCGTCGAACTCCAGCGTAGCACTTTTGATTCCTGCCCCTTCACCTTCCTGATAGTCAATTTCTTTGACGGAATATCCATTGCTTTCTCCCCACATCTTATACATCCGGTAGAGCATCATTGCCCAGTCCTGAGACTCGGTGCCTCCTGCTCCGGAGTTAATCTCAAGGACTCCGGACATTTGATCCTCTTCACCGCTAAGCATGTTTCGGAACTCAAGATTATTGAGTGCTTTAAGCGTTATATCGTACTGATCATCAGCTTCTTGCTCTGTTGCATCACCTCCTTTGTAAAATTCAAAGATGACTTCTAAATCGTCCTGCTGTTTCCGGACTATTTCGTAGGCATCGACCCATTTTTTGAGATTCTTTGCCCCACGCAGCTGTTTTTCCGCTTCTTTGGGATCATCCCAGAAGCCTGCTGCTGTGGATACCTCTTCCAGCGTTGCTATCTGCGCCTTTTTTCCAGGGACGTCAAAGATAGTGGCTTAAGGCCTCGAGGCGAGACCGCGTTTCACGGATATTTTCGATCGTAATCATGCTACAAATTTACGCCTACTCTCCCTATATAGTAAACGGGACTAAATTTCAATCATGATGCTTAAATTGCATTATGAAACTGAAAAACACCTTCTTAGGCATTTTGACACTACTCATTGCATGCCTGTTTTTTTTCAGTACAACGCTTCCGGATTTTCATAAAAATAGCTCGCATTTGAAGTCATCGAGCGCTTCAAATGATGAGACAGAAGATCTCCAACGCCCATCGGATGAGATGTTGTTTAGGAGAATGTATCCGGATAAGGCATTTGATGCCACAGGATACACCCGAATCCTTTCCGAAATTTCCTCCGGACTTCAACGCGGGTATAAGACGCTTCCCGTCGGCTTTGGAGACAGTTGGAAGCTGGAAGGTCCAACCAATATCGGCGGAAGGATTAATACCATTGCCGTTGACCCAGGCAATCCATCTATTATCTATACGGGAACAGCTAATGCAGGTATCTATAAAAGCCAGGATAGCGGTTCAAGCTGGAAAGCTGTGTTTGAGGACAAAATGTACCTTGGAATATCGCACATAGTAATATCTCCCAAGAGTCATAACACAATATATGCTGCCACCGGCGATCCCAATATCTCTCAGCTTCCGGTGTTGGGTGATGGAATCTATCGATCCATCAATGCTGGAAAAACCTGGATCAATATCGGACCGGGAAATGTAGGTGTGGTATCAAAAATTGCTCTGCATCCGGATTCCCAACAGGTAATACTTGCAGCGAGTATGGGAAATCCGATAATTCGGGATAGAAATCGGGGATTATATCGCACTCGTGATGGCGGAAAAACATGGACTCAGATTTTATATCTTGATAGCCAAACGGGTATAACTGATGTGCTGTATGACTGGAAAAATCCCTTAACTATTTATGCAGTAGGCTGGACAAGAATCAGGACCTACAAAGAGACAATCACGCAGAGCCGAATGAACAGGATTTATAAATCAGTGAATAGCGGATTATCCTGGGATACCCTGACAAATGGACTTCCTGCAGGGATTAATTCGAGAATTGGCATTGCCATGTCTGCATCGAATAGCTCCAAGCTCTACACTATAATTACAGGATCAGATGAAGATCTGAGAGGGATATATATCACCAGGAATAAGGGTGTTAAATGGGACTCGGTTGGCCTGTCGGGACTCAGCTTCCCGGTACAGGGTAATTTCGGATGGTACTTCGGCAAAATTTATATTCGCCCCTCAAACGATGACAGTATTTACTTCGGAGGGGTTGATCATTATGAGGGAGCCGCATCAACCGGCAAATGGAATATGATTTCGCCGCCATGGTACACGGGTGAAGTCCATGCTGACAAGCATGATATGCAGTTTCAGACGAGCAATGTTTTTCTGCTGGCTACGGATGGCGGATTGTTCCGCTATCATTACAGTTCAGGACTATGGCAGGACGCTGATGAAATTCCGAATACACAATTCTACAGACTTGCACAAAATCCTGACCTTCCAAAAGATTATTATGGTGGCGCTCAGGATAATGGCACATCACACGGCAATGGATCAAATCTTAATAGCTGGACGGAAGAATTTGGGGGAGATGGTTTCCAGGCGGCTTTCAACAATAAATCCTCTACCACGTATGCCTTTTATGAAGTACAGAATGGGAAAATATATGCTACGGATGGCTCTTCATATCCGGTATGCTTTGATGCTGCCAAAGTAAACGATCGCACCAATTGGGATCAACCTTATTTTCTTAGTCCCTTTGATCAGGATGTTATGTACACGGGTACCTATAGGGTTTACAGAAATGAATCCGGGTTTGGCTGCGACTGGAAAGCAATCAGCGGAGATCTTACTGAAGGAAATATCTACGGAGACCGATTTCATAATATCTCTGCCATAGCGCCATCGCAGAAATCTGATTCAGTTATCCTCGCTGGTACTTTTGATGGAAATGTCTGGATAACAAAAGATCGCGGTGTGAGCTGGGACTCTATAACGCATAAGCTACCCAAGCGTTATGTGACAAGTCTGGCGGCATCGTTTGTCAACCCCAGGACCATTTATGTAACGCATTCCGGATTCAGATATAACGATCCTTTTCCACACATTCACAGGAGCATTGATCTTGGCAAGACCTGGACAGATATCAGTGGTGATCTGCCAAATGTACCCATCAATAAAGTATTGTGTATGCCCGGGACAGACTCTATCCTTTTTGCGGGAACGGATGCGGGTGTATATGCTACCCAGAATGGAGGGCGTGAGTGGTTCCGGCTGGGGAACAATATGCCTGTGTATCCTGTAATGGATCTGTTGCTGGATAAAAAACAGAATCGCCTCATTGCGGCTACTTTCGCCCAGGGAATCATGTCATACGGGCTGGACTCTTTAGTGAAATATACCAGAGTTATAGAATACGGTTCTTATGAAGATTCTAAAATAGCATTCAGGTTTTTCCCTAATCCGGTAACAGACGGATTGGCTAATGTATCTCTAAACATTCATAATGATCCAGGTAATTCAGGCGCATCGCTGAGTATCCTCGATCTGAGTGGTAGAGTAATGTCGGAATATGCTATCAAAACCTCCACAAAAAATATGACCTTAAATCTGAGCAGGCTTTCCAGCGGAACTTACATTGTCAGGTTGAAATGCGGAGAAGCTATTGAGAGCTAACGTATTATGATTGTCCATTAAGCTACCTCTTACTCCTTTCATAGTCGAGTATAATCTCTCCCAGCCTTTTCAGGAAGGGGAATCCAATAGTGGCGTATTCATACTTGTCGTCATTGAGAATGCCATCTTCATTGCAATATAGCTGGGCAGAAAGGAAAAACTCCGCTCCCGATTTTTTATCTGTGATGTAAGCGCAGTCTGAAACATGACCATATCCCCAGCCTACAATGTTGTAAATGCGAACATTGGAGTCTATTTTAGCTTTGGAATCCCGACCGTAAATCAGATACTTTTTATAAGCAGGAAAGTAGGTCTGCCTGTTGTGGTAGGCCTGAATCTCGGATTCTCCAGGATACATGGCCATATATTTTAGCATAAAATCACGATCGGATTCGGAGATTCCGAATTGTGACCCTTTACCCATCACAAGATTTATCAGCATATTGTGGACATCGATTAGAGGCAGATTATTGGAAAACTCAAAACTCAGGGGAGGCTTGAACTGCTTTTTAGCATTCATAAATCCTGATCCAACTTCGGATTTACCTAAAGGATTGCGCAGCTGAACACTTGAGGTAAAGCTATCACGGAAATACAGCTGCTCTCCTTTGGAGTTAAGAAAAGTGATGGGATTCATCTGCCTGTTCTGGAGGGTATCACAGGTATAGAAACGCTGCATTATCCGGACATCCGGATAATCAGCCTTTCGGAGCATCGAGGAAATATCATCCGGCCCAAGAAACTCGTATGCTCGATTATAGGCTACATTATCACTGACTAAGAGCATCTTCCTAATATAGAGACTCAAGCTGGGAAAACTATCAGGACTATTATAATCCCTCTCCTGGCAGATCTGGCATCCTTTAGCGGCATCGGAAATCATGCGGGAATTTTTATCCACCTTATATTTTGCAAGGGAATGGAGCTTCGATAAAGTCATCATACACACGGGGAGCTTGACCATGCTTGCAGGATAGGCAAACGCCCCATCCTGAGGAAATAGCCGGAGGGTGTTAAGCTTAGTATGAGTTCGTGTTAAACGATCAATTGGGGTATAATTGATCTGGAGCCGGTATTTCCCCGGATTATTGATCACTTTCTGAATTACCGGAGAATGATCATGTTCCAGCAGCTTGCAAAGGAGATTATTATCATCGTCTTTAGGAAGATCCTGAGCAGCTTGTCCCCAACAAAACAGGGGCATAAATGCCCCTGTAACTATTAATAATCTGATGAAAGTATTCATCATCAATATAATCCTTATGGTTTCTGCTTGCTTGCAAGCTGAAGATTCGGATTTTTTGTTCCCCAATGATATCCGGAAATGAACGGCAGCGGTTTAACATTGGCAGAATCATTTACATATTGTTCACGTAAATCTTTCTGGAATTTATGCTTAAACAGGTTGATAGGTTTCTCATAACCTCCGTACAGGGTTACATTGAATCCCTTTTTAATATAATAGGAATAGGGAATTCCAGAGTCATCCTGAAGTACGTGGTCGCTCTTTCCAAGAATCACATTCCTGATCCGTGTGAAATTGCCCAAGTGGAGCAGATAAGAAGCGGATTTGAGGTAGCTGTCACATGCAGGCATATCGTTGAGGTAAGTAACAAGTCCGGTATTAGACTTCATTGCGTCATCAACTAAATCTACAGAAAAATAGTAGAGCGTCTTAATTTCTTTAGAATCTTTAGGACGGAATGTTACTTTAACACCCCTGTTAATTGCTTTTACAGCCGTATCAGTAGTTAGAGGGACTATTTTACCTTCCGAATTTATACGGACTCTTTCTACATTAAGGATGGTATTCCCTGTCCTGACCATAAAAAATGATATTAGTGGAAGCGTACCATTGACCTTATTTCTTCTCAGATCAGAATCCATATTACGGGTTACGAAAAAAGAACGGATAAAAATGTCAACTAATGAATTCTTGACAGAGCTCAGGTATTCTTCAAGTTCTTTATGATCAAATTTCTCTGCAAGCGGTAATGCTCCGGGACGTTCAAGCGCCAGCATGGTATATGTTTTAGCATTGGGGAATAGCGAGTAAACGCTCATGAAATCAGCTCCACAAAAAGGATAAAAGATATCTTTCCCTGCACTATTGATCTCAGTAAGTTCAGTAGCACCCCATTTACGCATCGGATCAAGACGCTTTTTCTTGACACTTCCCCAGCTCATACTGAAATGCGCAGCATTGCGTTTAAACTCAGGCCAATTCTGCATAGAGTCTAAGTCGCTTCCTTTTTCCTGCGGAAGTCCTGCGATGAGTCGTGCAACGTCATTATAGTGACGATTTTTGACAATCATATCCTCGGAAATTGTTTCCTCAGGACGTGCTGCTACCTCAGCAGAATCTGTTTTTGGGACTGCAGGAGCCACAGGCTTCTCAACGATTGGCCCTTTTTCAGGCTTTTCTTCTTTGTTTGTCTGAGTACCTCTACAGGAGGCAAATGCTAAAGTAGTTATCAATAAAAGCTTGAAAGCTAAACTATTGGTGAAATTCATATTATGGAATACTTGTAATATCGCTTGAAATTAATGGATTGGGGGTGCTCCTGGAGCTTTTGAGAAGATAATATACAATGAGTCCGCTCAAGGCAGTGAGTACTCCGTAGATGGATGGCATCATTGTTCTTTCCTGTGTGATGAGATTAAACATTATCCATAGGGAGAGCACGAGGAAAAATATCGGAGTCAGAGGATAGCCCCATGTTTTATAGGGTCTAATAATATCGGGACGCTTTATACGGAGAATGAATACTCCCAGTACCGTCAGGAAGGTAAAAAGATTGAGAGTAAATCCCGCGAAAAGCAGGACCTGTTCAAATGAAGAAGTCAGTATTAGTGTTAGAGAAATAAGGGACTGCATTATGATGGCGATAAAAGGAACTCCGCTGGCCTTCTTTCGGGCAACGAATTTCAATGGGCCACCAATGTCCTCTCCAATCGCTTGAACCACACGAGGTCCGGTAATTATCATGGAGCTTATCGTAGAAATAAGCAAAAGTGAAATAATGCCTGACATGATTCTTCCTCCTTCCGTCCCGAAAATATGGGTGGCAGAAATGAATCCGACCTCTACCTGTCCTTTTAGCTCGGCAATGGGAGTAGATCGCATAAATACATAGTTTAAAAGGATATACAGCACCGTTACTGTGGCTGTGCCAATGAATAAAGAGCGTGGCAGATTTTTTTCCGGCTGCTCAATATCCCCAGCAATGTACGATGCAGCGTTCCATCCGCTGTAAGCGTATGATACATACATCAATGAAATAGCAAATCCGGTCGAGAAGATTTCCGTGCTATTTATATGAGATATTTGGGAAACGAAATTCTCATGAGCGGGCATAAAAAATCCGATCGCTATAAAGGCTACAATTAAGACGGCTTTAATGCTTGTGAAAATGTTCTGAAATCCCACACCGGCATGAAGACTCATTCCATGAAGTAGCGTAATAAGAATCACAACACATGATGCCGTTATTTCAGGAGGGATATTGATAACATGGCTGAAATACCTTCCCAAAGCTGTAGCGGCCAGAGCAACAGGTGCAGAAAATCCAACTATTGAGGATACCCACCCTGAAGCAAATCCGATAGAAGGATGGTAAATAACGGAAAGGTAATGATATTCTCCACCGGAGCGCGGTAAGGCAGCGCCGATTTCTCCGTAGGCCAGTGCTCCACAAAGGGCGAGCAGTCCTCCAAGCAACCAGAGTATTACAATTCCGGAAACAGATTGTATATCAGTTACCTGATAGCCAAGGCTCGTGAATACTCCTGTCCCTACCATATTGGCAATAACGAGAGAAATAGCAGCGAATAGCCCGATGGCCTTTTTAGACATTCTTAGAAAATATAGCTCGCGAAGTTACTATTTCAAAGCACATTGTCCGGATAATTATGGCTGAGCTTGCTTGACCGGAGGACCGGATTCGCCTGCAGAAAATTTGTTGCCTCCTATAATATGAGATGCAATCCGGAAAAAAGGGCCGATAAATATTCTGGCTTTAAGAAAGAATATCGGTGCATCCAGATTGTGTTCTATCCTGGTCTTTACACCGATAACCTGACGATAACCTGCTCCGCCTCCGATTCCGAGCCAGGGGTAAATCTTATACTGAGCTGCTATGGATGGCTCAACCATTGTAAACGGAGAGCGGCGACGTTCTCTGGTTTCCGGTGGACTATTAAGAAGCGAATAATATACTGTGCCCAATCCGAATTGTACAGGTAAAGATACTTCCCAGCGCTTCTTCCTCAGGAAAACATACTCTCCGGATAAGGCAAAATAATTGAGATGGAAAGATGCCGACTGGCTATCTGCCTGTCCACGGACTTTAATCAGGTCATCTATTTGGGAGCTTAGTGCATAGTATCCGAGGTAAATCCTAAACTTGGAATAAAACTCTATTCCTCCTTTAAATCCGAATATGCGGACAATGTGGTTGTCTATTATGGAATAGCGGGAATCGAAGGAAAGCAGCGGCTTAATCCCTTCACGCTTTTTATGCGCTGGTACTTTAGCAGTAGTATCCTGTTGAGGAATTGATTTGGAAGTATCCTGTGCTGATGCAGAACAAGTCCAACAGAAAAATAAAAGCAATTGTACCGAGAATTTTATAGCAGTGGATTTGCGCATACTGCTGTAAAGCTCAGGTTATAAATGACTATCGGATGCGAATACTCTGGCCGAGGCGAAGCTTGGAGCTTTTGCTTAGTCCATTCATTGCCAAAACTTTTGAGATAGACGTATGATGACGTGCGGCAATAGTAGAGATACTATCTCCTTTTTTGATTTTGTACTGCGCTATCCTGGAAGTTCCAACCGCTTTAGTATAGGCGTAAAACCGACGCGGACTGTGCTGTTTGCCTGTGGAAGCAAAGCGTGACAGACGACTTCCATAAGGAGAAAAATTCTCACGGGTTAAGGTTACACTATCTGATTTGAGGTGAAACCCATCGGCGGTTTTGATAGTAAAATCGATAAGCGTAGTCGGATCTATCGGTTGGCCCTTGTAGCGTGTTTCGAAATGGAGGTGCGGTCCGGTTGAGTGACCGGTTGATCCACCTAATCCAATTAGTTCACCTGCCTTAACGACCTGGCCAATCTGAACGCTTCTCATGGATAAGTGACCATATAATGTTTCAAGTCCGTTGTAATGTCTGATTACTATACACTGGCCATATCCGCCAAGATTATATTGTGATATGCGAATAATTCCATCAAAGGCAGCATATACATTGTCACCAACGTGGAGGGTAATATCCACGCCCTGGTGATATTGCGAGCCATATCCAACAAAATGTTTATTGAAATGGGAGGCATGACGGCCTCTTCTTCCATGAGACCTGCGTCCGGCGGTGTAATGGAATTTGGGACCAACGCGGTAACCAAATCCGGAAATCAGCCAGCCTCCGAAAGTTGGCGGATAAAATCCACACTCTCCGGCTTCTGAAAGTACCAGCGTGACCGTATCAGTCATTTTGGTTAAATCAAAATGGTAGGGATGTACATTCATTGTATCCCAGCTCTGATATGCTTCCTGAAATGGCAGAACCGATTTCAAATCATATACTGTGGATACGCTGGAAATATAATCTAATGGCTTTACGGCCGAGGTATCAAGGGAAAGCTTTGCAGTATCCAGATCCGTTTTAGCCTGTGTGTAGCTAAAGCTGAGGAAACTGATGGCTATGGTGAAGGACAGTCTTAAAGCTGAACTTAGATCGAATAATCTCTTCATTCTTCTGTTGTGTTGCACCTTTGAAGATGCTTTTAACAGCTTGTCTATCGGACTGAAGCTGACTTTTAAGTTCTTCTAAAGATGCGAATTTAGCCTCTGGGCGTATGAAGTCTGAAAAGAATAGTCGTAAAGATTCGTCGTATATATCCTCGTTAAAATCCAATATATTGACCTCCAGTGTAATACTGGTGCCATTCACGGTAGGGCGATTGCCGATATTCATCATTCCGTAGAAAAGCTTCTTCCTAATGATAGTCCAGACAGCATACACTCCCTTGCCCGGGATTAATTTGTAGGGTTCGGGTACAGAAATATTGGCCGTAGGAACCCCGATAGTTCTTCCCAGCTGCTTACCCCTGACAACCGTTCCGGAGATGGTATAAGGATAAGATAAATAATGAATTGCCGTATCTACACGGCATTCTGTAAGGGCATTTCGAATTTTGGTAGAGGATATCTCTATTTCATCTATAGTATGCGCTGGAACTTCAACAAGCTGTATTCCATATTGAGGCGCAAGCTTGCTCAGCTCT
>JBBRLW010000006.1:0-16891 GCA_038231115.1 Bacteroidia bacterium | reverse complement strand
TGCGGCGCTCTTCCGGCGTCATGGACTGGATCATGGCTTCCGTGTATTTGAAGGCAGATTCGTCTATTTCAGTGTCCTTGATCGCTTTTCCTACGCCCGGGATCATAGCCATTACATCCTTGATATTTCCCATTTTCTTGATCTGTTTTAGCTGCCCCAGAAAATCCTCGAAATCAAACTGTGACTTCATCAGCTTCTTTTGGAGCCTTGCTGCTTCAACCTCATCAATAGCATCCTGAGCACGCTCTACAAAGGAAACAATGTCTCCCATTCCGAGGATACGCTGCGCCATACGCTCCGGATAGAAGATGTCGATAGCATCCATCTTTTCCCCGTTTCCGATGAATTTGATGGGCTTATTCACAGTTCTCATAATGGATAAAGCAGCACCTCCCCGGGTGTCGCCATCCATTTTAGTGAGCACTACGCCATCAAAATTGAGACGGTCATTGAATGCCTTAGCCGTATTGACTGCGTCCTGACCCGTCATAGAGTCCACTACAAAAAGTATCTCTGAGGGCTTTATCTCGTTTTTGATCAGCGTTATTTCGCTCATCATCTGCTCATCTATGGCAAGGCGTCCGGCAGTATCAATGATGACCACCTGAAAGCTATTCTGTTTGGCATAAGCAATTGCTTTTTTAGAAATATCGACCGGATTCTTGTTTTCAATCTCGGCAAATACAGGAATATCCAATTGCTCTCCGAGAACCTCTAGCTGGTTGATCGCCGCCGGACGGTACATATCACAGGCTACTAAAAGGACTTTCTTACCCTTCTTTTTAATGAATGTTCCCAGCTTCCCTGTGAAGGTTGTCTTACCTGATCCCTGAAGGCCGGACATGAGGATCACAGCGGGATTTCCACTGAGATTAATGTCGCTTTTAGAGCCGCCCATCAGCTGAACCAGCTCATCATTAACGATTTTCACAAGGAGCTGACCCGGACTTACCGAATTGATCACATTAGCGCCCAAAGCTTTCTGCTTGACCTCATCGGTAAATTCCTTGGCAATTTTATAGTTGACATCGGCATCTACGAGGGCACGTCGGATTTCCTTGAGGGTTTCCGCGATATTAATATCCGATATTTTCCCCTGTCCCTTGAGCTTCTTGAATGCTCCTTCAATCTTGTCCGATAAATTTTCAAACATATACCTAATAAAGTATGCAAATTTATCGAAACGTTATCAAATAGGTAGAATAGATTAGCGTAGCTGGAAAATTATTGCGGATAGTAAAATGTTTGGAAGTAGCAGCAAACGCATTAGTACATGATTTATTTCCTCATCCGGGTTAAATTGCTTTATTTTGAGGCTCGAAAGTAGGTATCAGTTGACCTGCTTTTTCGCAATGCTGTTTGCGATGTTCCACATATTCTAAAAAGCAAAAGAGTTTAAGATACATGAGTTCACTGAGATTTAAAGCTCTGGAAATCAGCCAATCGAGAAAAGCTGAGAAATCGCAACATTCAAAGTCCCTAATTTCTGAAAATTTTGGATCTCAGGTTTTCGGAAACCGTTCCATGCGCAAGTATCTGTCTAAGGATACTTATCGTACGTTGATGCAGGCTGCGGAAACCGGTGATAAGATCACCAGAAAAGTTGCCGAGGAAGTCGCTGCAGGAATGAAATCCTGGGCTATAGAAAATGGTGCTACGCACTATACGCACTGGTTTCAGCCTTTGACAGGGAGTACTGCGGAAAAGCACGACTCCTTTTTTGAGCTGAAGGATAACGATCCGGTGGAGAGTTTCTCAGCGAGTGCACTGGTTCAGCAGGAGCCGGATGCATCGAGCTTCCCCAACGGAGGTATCCGTTCTACATTTGAAGCACGGGGATACACCGCATGGGATCCATCTTCTCCGGCATTTATCATGAACAGCCCGGGCGGAAATACACTTTGCATCCCGACCATATTTGTCTCCTACACCGGAGAAGCCCTTGACTATAAAGCTCCTTTGCTGAAGGCTTTGCATACGATGGAGCATATTTCTGCGGAGGTATGCCGACTGTTTGACCCATCCGTTAAAAAAGCCAATGGAACATTAGGCATTGAGCAGGAATATTTCCTCATTGATGAGGCTCTATATAATGTACGTCCTGACTTGATGATATCCGGCAGGACACTATTTGGACACACGCCAGCGAAAGGACAACAGCTTGAAGATCATTATTTTGGTAGCATTCCGGAACGCATCCATGCATATATGGCCGATTTCGAGACGGAAGCCTATAAATTAGGAATACCCCTCAGAACGCGTCATAACGAGGTAGCTCCCGGACAATATGAGTGCGCTCCACAGTTTGAGGGAGTTAATACAGCAGTTGACCACAATCAGCTCCTTATGGACATTATGGAGAAAATTGCACGCAGACACAATCTGAAGTGTATTCTTCATGAAAAGCCATTTGCCGGAGTAAACGGCAGCGGTAAGCATTGTAACTGGTCAATTGGGACAGATACGGGAGTAAATCTCCTCTCCCCGGGTGATACGCCACAGAGTAATCTCCAGTTTTTGACATTCTTTGTCAACACGATCAAAGCAGTACACGAGCATGCGGATTTGTTGCGAGCCAGCATAGCCAGCGCCTCCAACGATCACCGGCTGGGCGCCAACGAAGCGCCTCCAGCGATTATCAGTATATTCATTGGGAATACGCTTACTCATGTACTGAGTGAATTAATTTCAACCAAAGCACCGAAAGCCAGGAAATCAACGCCTACTGACGTAAAGCTCGACATTCCCAAAGTTCCCGAGCTGCTACTTGATAATACTGACCGTAACCGGACATCTCCTTTTGCATTTACTGGCAATAAGTTTGAGTTTAGAGCCGTAGGAAGTTCTTTGAATACCTCTTCCGCCATGATCGTTTTAAATACAATTGTAGCAGATCAGCTGAAGAAATTCAAGGCCGAGGTAGATAGTGAAATCAATTCGGGCGGAGAAAAGGAACAGGTAATTCTCCACATCCTCAAAAGATACATCAGCGAATCTCAGAGTGTGCTTTTCGAAGGAAATAACTACTCGGATGAATGGGTAAAAGAAGCAGAAAAGCGTGGACTGAGCAATATCAAGACCACTCCCGAGAGTCTGGATGCCTACACAAGCCCTAAAACCATCTCTCTTTTTGAGAGAAATGGGATTATGACCGGACGTGAGCTTCATGCTCGCCATGAGATACTCCTGGAACTGTACATGAAACAGATTCAGATTGAGTCCAGAATTTTGGGTGAGCTCTGTCTGTCTCAGATAATACCTGCTGCTATTACGCATCAGAATACACTTTTAGAGAACCACAGGATGCTTCAGGAAGCAGACCTGACGCTGGAAGCAGAACAGGCCAAAGATTATCTCAAGCGCATTTCCAATCATATCAATCTTATAAGAACAAATGTTTTTGACATGATTGAGGAAAGGAGAAACGCAAATATGATGACCGAACAGCGGGATAAATCAGTTGCCTATTGCCACAAGGTGAAACCATATTTCGAGATCATCAGATATCATGCTGATAAGCTTGAATTATACATTGACGATAATCTCTGGCCTTTCCCCAAGTATAGGGAACTGCTGTTTATCAAATAATTCTGAAAAATTTTAAGATCGAATACACAACTATACTTTAAAAAATATCTATTTTGCGGGTTAATAATTTAGAAATATCAAAAATGCACGGACGCATCCTATTAATTTTTACTCTGGCTGCTCTTATCGGATTTCAAACAGGCTGCTCAAAAGGCACCGTTAAATCGGCTGAAGAAGCTAAAAATAAGAACCAATACTGGATCGCTATTGAAAAGTACAAAATGCTTTACACAGCTGAAAAGCGGGATAAGGCTAAAAAAGCTGAAATTGCCCAGCAGATTGCTGACTTGCTACTGCTCAATAAGGACTATGTAAAAGCCGAAGGATGGTATCTGAAAGCCCGCGCCAACGGGAGCACGAGCACCAAGCTTCCCTACTCTTATGGTGAAGCGCTGAAAATGAATGAGAAATATGATGCAGCTCTTACCGAGTTTCAGACATATTTGAAAGACTATCCAGGCGATGCCAAAGCTACCGAGCAGCTCAAGCTGATTGGCGACGCAAAGGAATGGATTAGTAATCCGAAGACAAGGTTTGTAGTAGAGAAATTTACCAGAGCAAACAGTGCTGAAAATGATTATGCTCCGATGCTCTTCAAAAAAGAGGGCTTATATTTTACATCTGATAGACCCGGAACAACAAGTAAGGGTAAAATGACCTATGGCAGAATCGGTGCAAGCTACGCTGATATATTTTTTATGCCAAAAAATGCTTCCGGAGTAGGAAAGACAAAAACTTTTACCTGGGGAGCGCCTCAGATAGCGGCAGGCCAGGTCAATACAGTTATGAACGATGGTACGCCAACGTTTGACGTAAAAAGCAATCTCATGTATTTTACCCAGTGTAATGGAGATCAGATTAAAAAAGGGGATAGTATCAAAAATTGCGTTATTAAACGCGTACAGCTCCGTGGAAAAGAATGGAATGATCCTGAGGAGCTTCCGTTTTGTACGGATACGACTGTAAATTATGGTCAGCCAAGCCTCTCACCTGATGGCCAGAGACTGGTATTTTCAGCTAATTTGCCGGGCGGACAGGGGAATCATGATTTATACATGTCCACTTATGTGAAACGTGGAAAAACCTGGAGTGATCCGATTAATCTCGGCAACGTCATCAATACGGATGGAGAAGAGTTATTTCCTTATTGGAAGGATGACACAACACTTATTTTCTCTTCTGATGGCCATATAGGTATGGGAGGGCTGGATTTCTTCATCACTACGGGTACGAATCCATCCTGGACAAAACCGGTGAATATGAAATTTCCGCTTAATAGTGGAGGCGATGATTTTGCGATTACGTATGCAGAGGACGGAGAAACAGGATATTTTACATCCAATAGAAGAGGTAGCGCCAAAGATGATATATATAGCTTCTCACAAACTCCGCTGCTGTTTACTCTGAAAGGAACAGTCCGCACCAATACGGGCAAGAGAGCTTCCAATGCGAGAATTTACCTCGAAGGAAGAGATGATAACACCAAGATTGAGACGATTACCAATGATACAGGAGGCTATTTCTTCAAGCTCGGAAAAGAGACTGACTATGAAGTATATGCTACCCAAAAATTCTACTTTCCTTCTGTTCATGCTAATAAGACTACCAAAAGCCTGACCTACTCAGCCGATCTGAAGCAGGATTTGACCATCGCTACCGCAAAGCGGGATATCACGGTTCGAGGAATACTGTATGACCTTAACAGTGCTGCGTTACGTCCTGAGTCTAAAAATGCATTAGATTCATTGATCCGTTTGATGAATGAAATTCCTTACGTAACCATTGAGCTTGGATCACACACGGATTGCCGTGCGAGTGTAGCCTATAATGATTCGCTTTCCCTGGCACGTTCTAATTCTGTAGTGAAATATCTATCAGATGCAGGCGTAGAAACTGACCGTCTGACGGCTAAGGGATACGGAGAAAGTCAGCTCGTAAATGATTGTGCATGCGAAGGCACATCAGGCAAAGGCACTACAGCGGAGTGTACGGAAGAGATGCATCAGGCAAATCGCCGTACTACGGTGAAGGTTCTTCGTTTCGATTACAAGAGCTCCAAAGCGGTAGATGATACCAAGCTCCGTGAAGAACGTGAGCGGAAAAAAAATAACAAAAAACCACAAGGAGGTAATTCTGATGGCGATAAATAAACTGGAAGTATAATTTTCCCCAAATTCTATAAACGAAGAGAGCCGCTTACAAGCGGCTCTCTTCGTTTATAGAATGTAATAGAGATTCTACGAAATGAGTCTGATAAACTCAGGCTCATCAATGATCTTTATAGTACCGATCTTTTGGGCTTTATCCACTTTAGAGCCCGGATCCTCCCCAACCACGAGGTAATTGACTTTAGAGCTGAGTGATCCGGCTACCGATCCACCTGATTTTTCTACCATTGCTTTGGCTTCATTTCTTCCGAGACTCATTGTTCCGGTAAATAGAAACACGCTATTACCGAGATGACCCGTTTGATATTCAGTAGAATGTGTCTTTTCATTGTCAAGGGATAATCCAAACTCTCGTAGCATCTGAAGCATCGTAATGTTTTCAGGATTGCTGAAATAGTCCAGGATGCTTTGTGCTACTTTAGGGCCTACATCCGGTAATTGGAGAAGCTGCTCAATTGTCCATGTTTGGAAATCCTCAAGACGCGCTATGGCATTCGCAAGGACTTTTGCAGTAGTTTCACCCACGAATCGTATTCCTAAACCAAATACGAGCTTGGATAATGAGCGGGATTTAGACAGCTCAATACTCTCCCCCAGCCTATCCACTGATTTTTTTCCAAACCCCTCCAGACCAGCAATTTCCGTGTAGGGAAGCCTGTATATATCCGGAATATTTTTGAGCCATCCCTTATCTACAAATTTTCTAACGATAGCATCTCCCAAACCTGAAATTTCCATTGCATCTCTGGAAGCAAAATGGATGAGCCGCTCCGTAATCTGAGCCGGACAATTGAAATTCATGCAGCGCCAGGCAGCTTCGTTTTCAATCCGAATAAGAGCAGTGTTGCAGACTGGACAGATTTCCGGAAAAATGATCGGCATTGCACTACTATCGCGCTCATCAATAGCAACATGAGAAATATAAGGAATTACGTCCCCTGCGCGCTCAATCCATAGAAAATCACCAAGACGGATATCCTTTTCTTTGATGAAATCTTCATTGAACATGGTTATGGACGAGACCGTTACGCCTCCAACAGCTACAGGCTCCAGTTTGGCTACGGGAGTGATAGTTCCGACTCTTCCGACCTGATACTGGACGGATAGCAGTCTTGTCTTGGCCTGTCGTGCACTGAATTTATAAGCAAGTGCCCAGCGTGGATGATGTGATGTAGATCCCAACTGCTCTTCAAGCTGAATATCATCCACTTTGATGACCATTCCGTCCAGCTCATATTTGTAGGATTCCCGTTTCTGCTCCCACAAATGGATATGATCTAAGATAGACTCAATGTTCTGTGCAATAATATGTTCTTTATCAGGTACGGAAAATCCGAGAGAGCAAAGGAATTTTATATTCTGGTGCCTTGAATTAAGCTGTGATCCGAGTAAATCGTTGCCTTCCTTATCGATGGCATAGCTGACGTGATACATCATGGCTTCCAATCTCCGCTCGGCAACTTCCGTAGAATCCTGCAAACGGAGAGAACCTGATGCAGAGTTCCTTGGATTTGCCAGGGCAGGCAGTCCCTTTGCATCACGATCCTGATTGTTCTTGGCAAACTGAGCTTTGCTAATCAGGACCTCACCTCTAATTTCGATGGTCTGGATTCCGTGTTTTGAAAAAGGTACGCTCAGCGGAATATTCCGTATGGTTCTGATATTGGGAGTTATATCCTCCCCTATTAATCCATCGCCGCGTGTAACTCCCCTGACGAGACCATCATTTTCATAGACCAGAGAAATGCTCGAGCCATCAAATTTTGGCTCCACGCAATACGTCACCTGATCAATTTTAGCAAGGTTTCGGACTTTCTTTTCAAAATCTCGGAGGTCGGCCTCATTGTATGAATTATCCAAAGAAAGCATAGGCACCAAATGTGGTACCTGAGGGAAATCTTTGGTGATGCTTCCCCCTACTCGTTGTGTAGGAGAATTAGCATCATGTAATTCCGGATGCAGCGTCTCGAGTGCTTGTAATTTTTTGTACAGCTGGTCGTAAGTAAAATCATCTATAGCTGTTTGAGAATCAATATAATATGTTTGATCAAAGTAGCGGATACAATCCCTTAATTCCTGAATAATCGCAGAAGGAATGTAAGCATCGGACTGAATGTCTAATTGAGATAAAGTTTGGGATAAGGTTTGATATTCAGTCAGTTCGTGATCATTCTGCATAATAATTTCAAAATTCAAAAATATGGAAAATCGATTTTAGAGACGATTACTTATTCAGCTGAATCCGATATATCAGCTGGAGAAAAATATAGTCCGCCTGAGTCAGGTGAGTCTTTAATAGCATGGCGATATCAAATTTTCGGTTGGCAGTATATGATCCGCCAATTTGAGAATAAATCAGTTTTTTATCAGTTGCCGGATTATAAAGATACACTCCGGTTGAAGCCATCAGGTTCAGCTGACCTATGTGCTGTGTGTAGCCAATTCTCTCTCCGAATTGGATCTTTCTTGAGAATGGCTGTATCGGATGCAGCATCAGCAGCCATGCCCCTGGTATCTGAGGGTCATAGGCGAAATCGGTTGATACAGAGAATGAGCTTTTTGCTCTGTAATGCCTTTCCCATCCCACACTAATACCTTCTACATAGAAGCGATATTCACCGAAATTACCATCAGCTTTTGTCGAGGCAAAGGGAGATATAGTCAGGAAATTTTTCCTTTGGAAGATAGAAGCTTTTGCAGTATCCAGTTGCGGAATGTCTGATTTTCTGTTGAGAATATATCCAATATGTACTCCTATATTCGGGATATTGTAGCCATAGTTAGGGACTTTGAATGATCCTGCCGAGAGATGAAGCAGTGCAAGAGAAAGGCCTCCTGTAAAATATCTCCCCCAAATAAACTCGTAGTTGAGCTGGATATTCACTGCGGCTGCAACCGGAGAACTGATCGATTTATTTTTGTAATTTTTATGCTGATCATAAATATGATCAAAGTATGCAAGCCCGGCACCTATCTCAAATTTGATATTATTATATCCGTAGCCCTTGAAGTTGAATTTTAGCTCCGGCATGAAAATATAGGAGTGTCCAGACAATTCCGGATTTCCCAAATCGAGATACGTCAGGCGATATCCCTGTTCCGGAAATAGATATGAACTTTCCCAGGGACTTTTTCCTCTGGATTTACGCGTATAAATAAGAGAATAGCTATTGGTGTAGGCTTCAAGATTTCGTACACGCTCGGCAGGAGCTATAATAAAACCCCGTGAAAGCTCCGCCTCTACCACATCCTGTCCGCGCAGCCCTGTACAGAGTAGTAATCCAGAAATCAGATATACAAACCGGAGCATATATGCACGAATTTAGGAGATAGCTCTTGCAAGTGCTGAAAACTGAACCGGATATATTAAGTCCTAATCAGGGGAATTGAAGTAAATTTGCCAATTAGAGTATATTATTAATGGAATTAAGCAAGTCCTACGAGGCAGCGGATTCGGAAAGCAAGTGGTACGCACAATGGCTGGAGCATAAGCTCTTTTCATCGCAACCTGACGACAGAGAGCCTTTTACAATTGTGATACCTCCCCCGAATGTTACGGGAGAACTACATGTTGGACATGTACTCAATAATACCATTCAGGATATTTTCATCAGAAAGGCACGGATGCAGGGCAAAAATGCCTGCTGGGTTCCGGGGACAGATCATGCTTCCATCGCTACGGAAGCGAGAGTGACTGCGCATTTAAAATCTCTGGGAATTGAAAAGGCTGATTTATCACGAGAGGAATTCCTGGCACATGCCTTTGCATGGAAAGAAAAATACGGAGGAATTATCCTCAGTCAGCTGAAGATGATGGGAGCTTCCTGTGACTGGGATAGGGTAAATTTCACTATGGATGAGCATTACTACAAAGGTGTTATCAAGAGCTTTGTAGAATTATATGATAAAGGCTACATCTACAGAGGAACCAAGCTGATCAACTGGGATCCACAGGCATTAACCGCTTTATCGGATGAGGAAGTATATTTCAAGGAAGTAAATTCCAAGCTATATTACGTCAATTATCTCCTCAAGGATAATCAGAACGAGTTTCTCACCGTAGCCACTACACGTCCCGAGACGATATTTGGGGATACGGCTCTTTGCGTTAATCCGGAAGATGAGCGTTATAAGCACCTCATCGGAAAATCTGCCTACGTCCCCATTATAAATCGACAAATACCGATCATATCGGATGATTATATTGAGATAGGATTTGGTACCGGAGTTCTAAAAGTCACACCTGCCCACGACAAAAATGATTATGCACTGGGAGAAAAGCACAAGCTCAGGAGTATCAATATTCTGAATCCTAACGGGACACTTAACTCGGAAGGAAAGCATTATTCCGGAAAAGACAGATTTATAGTCAGAAAAGAGATTGCGAAAGAACTGGAATCCCTGGGGATGCTAAATAAAACCGAGGATATTCAGAACAGTAATGGATACTCAGAGCGGACTCATGTAGTTGTAGAGCAGCGCCTTTCTCCGCAATGGTTCTGCGATATGAAGAAAATGGCAGGTCCTGCGCTTGAGGCTGTCGATAATGGCAGCATAAGGTTACATCCGGCAAAATTTGCAAATACATATCGCCACTGGATGGAAAACATCCGTGACTGGTGCATTTCACGTCAGCTGACATGGGGACAGCAAATTCCTGCCTGGTATTTAGCTGACGGACAGATTGTTGTAGCTGAAACGGCAGAAGTTGCATTAGAGAAGGCTAAACGACTTAATAATAATTCGACCATAAGCATTGATGATTTAAGGCGCGACCCAGATGTACTGGATACCTGGTTTTCTTCCTGGCTATGGCCTATCGAGGTATTTGAGGGTATTTCCAATCCTGGCAATGCGGACATCAATTATTATTATCCCACACAGGTATTGGTTACCGCGCCGGAAATTATATTTTTCTGGGTGGCACGTATGATCATGTCCGGATATGAGTTTTTGCAAGAAAAGCCTTTCGAGGACGTCTATTTTACAGGAATAGTCCGGGATGAGCTCGGAAGAAAGTATAGTAAATCATTAGGCAACTCTCCTGATATTTTGAAGCTCATGGAGAAATACGGAGCAGATTCATTGAGATTCGGAATCCTCATCGCCGCACCTGCTGGAAGTGATACTCTATTCAAAGAAAGTCTTTGCGATCAGGGGCGCCACTTTATCAATAAGATTTGGAATGCTCTGAAGCTCATCAAAATGTGGGAAGATGGCGGAAAAATTGCCGAGACCGGTGACTCAGCTCAGGTGGAGCCGATCCGGTGGTTTGAAAATACGTTTCAGAAGAAACTGGAAGAAATAGAGCGATTTTATGCCGATTTCAATCTTTCCGAAGTGTTGACCAATATATATTCCCTTATCTGGGATGACTTCTGCGGATCTTATCTGGAGATGATTAAACCCTACAACGAGGATAAAATAGCTGTATCTACCTATCAGGCAACGATTCGATTTTTTGAGGAGCTTTTGAAATTACTGCATCCTTTCATGCCTTTTATTACGGAGGAAATATGGCATCAGCTTAAAGATCGCGCAGAGATAGACTTTTGTACCATAGCTCATTATCCTGTCTATTCCGGATATGACGAGCCCTATCTGCGTGAATCAGAAAAGATTACTGATCTCATTGCAAAAGTGAGAACTATGCGCAATGAAGGAGGCATTTCTCCTAAAGTACCTTTCAAGCTTTACATACAGGCAGAGAATTCTCAGCCTTACCGCGACTGGGAAAAGCAGATCCGTCAGCTTATCAATATCACGGAGGTAGAGTATAACGGATATAATGAAGGAAATTTCCGCCGCCTAATTATAAAAGGAGATGAGGTAATTATTCCTTTTGAGGAAGAAATTGATGTTGAGTCTGAAATCAGAACACTCAATGAAGAACTTGAATATACCAGGGGCTTTCTGGAGTCTGTAAATAAAAAGCTGAGCAATGAGCGATTTGTGCAGAATGCTAAATCAGAGATTTTAGAGAAGGAGCGGCAAAAAAAATCTGATGCCGAGGAAAAAATCAAAGCCATAGAGGATAGCTTAAAACGCCTGAATTAATGAGTTCATCACAGGAAAAAATAATTATACTTGATTTTGGGTCTCAATATACCCAATTGATTGCGCGCAAAATCCGTGAGCTTAAGGTGTATTGTGAAATACATCCGTTCTACACCAAGCTCAGTCTTGATGAGCATATTAAAGGGATTATTTTATCTGGCAGTCCTGCCTCCGTCAGAGGGAATGATGCACCACGTCCGGGAATAGATATTATGTCAGCTAAAATTCCCGTTTTGGGAATATGCTATGGCGCTCAGTTTATGGCAAATGAGTATGGTGGAGAAGTAAAAGCGTCAGATACAAGAGAATATGGAAGAGCGCATTTAGTTGATTTTGAAGCATCTAATGCTCTTTTAAAAGGATTAAGTCCGAAGTCTCAGGTATGGATGAGTCATGGTGATACCATTTCTCGACTCCCTGAGCGATCCAAAAAAATAGCCAGTACGGAAACCGTTGAGAATGCTGCCTTTCAGTTTGACAACGAAAATATCTGGGGAATACAGTTTCACCCGGAAGTTTATCATACTACAGAAGGGAAAAGATTGCTTGAGAACTTCGTAATCGATATTTGTCATGCAAAGACTGATTGGACAGCCAGTCATTTTGTAGATGAGTCCATTGAAAAAATCCGGAAAACGGTCGGAAATGGTCAGGTACTTATGGGATTATCTGGAGGCGTGGACTCTTCTGTGGCAGCTACGCTGATCCATAGAGCCATCGGAGACCGGCTACACTGCATATTTGTAGATAACGGACTGCTACGGAAAAATGAATTTGCTCAGGTATTGGAGTCATACCAACATTTAGGACTCAACATTAAAGGGGTAGATGCCCGCATAGCATTTTATGAGGCATTATCAGGCTTGAGCGATCCGGAAATGAAGCGCAAGACAATTGGCAGGGTGTTCATTGAAGTTTTTGAGGCTGAATCTCAGGAATTAGAAGATATTGATTTTCTGGGACAGGGTACCATATATCCGGATGTAATTGAATCCGTAAGTGTGAAAGGACCATCAGCGACGATCAAATCACACCATAATGTAGGCGGACTTCCGGAGAAAATGAGAATGAAAGTTCTCGAGCCGCTCAATGCTCTTTTTAAGGACGAAGTCCGGCTGATTGGCAGGGAGCTGGGATTAAGTGAAAATCTGCTGGGGAGGCATCCTTTTCCCGGACCAGGGCTGGCCATCCGAATATTGGGAGATATTACGCCTCAAAAAGTGAATCTATTGCAGGAAGTGGATTCCATTTTCATTGATGGTTTAAAATCGGAAGGTCTATACGATTCAGTGTGGCAGGCGGGAGCAATTCTACTTCCGGTGCAAAGTGTTGGAGTTATGGGCGACGAGCGTACGTATGAAAATGCCGTTGTACTTCGGGCAGTAAGCTCGACAGATGGCATGACGGCGGACTGGGTACATCTCCCTTACGAGTTCTTGGGACGTATCTCCAATGAAATCATCAATAAGGTCAAAGGAGTAAATCGGGTTGTTTATGATATCAGCTCCAAACCTCCTGCAACAATAGAATGGGAATAGTATGGAGATGAGATTTCTGATTTTGTTGATGATTTTGATCTGTACCTCATGCAGTAAAAGTACAGTCGTACAAAGCGCTACGTCAGGAAATCATATATCTTCTGCCGGTGCCAAGAGTACGGAAAGTTCAGAGAAAAAAATTACTGAGTCAGCACATCGCACTGAGCATAAAAAAAAGGATGAGCCATCGGATAGCTTACTCCGACTATATCCTGTTACTATAAAAAGCACGTACACGATTGATATTATAACACCCGTCATATTAGAGGGCGAAGAAAGCAAAAGCGAAAAAGCGTCAAGCAATGCAGCTACTGATTTTTTAAGGGGCGCTATGATGGCTTTGGAAAAGCTAAAAACCTGTGGAGGAAGCTTCACAATTAATCTTGTAGAAAATAATAGCAATAAAGCATATCCCGAGATATTGGATGTAGTTAAATCACATCATCCTGATCTGGTTATCGCTCTTGTCAAGGACAAAGAAATTGTGCAATACTCAGAGATTCTGGGGAGAGAAAAAATAAATTTCGTAAGTCCGGTAACGATTACGGATTCCTGTATATCGAATCCATATTATCTTCAGTCCAATCCGGGTCTAAAAAGCTACGGTGAATCTGCGGCTGAGCTAATCAACACTGGTTTTCCAGATTATCGGATTACTTTGATAAACGATAAAACTACCCGCGCTGATCCGTTAGCGCTGGCATTTCTGAGCAAAATTCATAAGGATTCTTTGAGGATTGTTGATTGTAAAGGAAAAGGTGCATTGACCCAGAATACGTTGAAATCATTCAGTCCTTCCAAAAATGTCGTTTTCATTCCATCAAGAAATGAGATTTTCACCTCGGCGATACTATCACAGCTTCAGTTGGATAGTAGCAGGGAAACGGTTATCGTAGGATTATATACCTGGATCGGTTACTCATCGATGGATGCAGGAGTATGGAACAGGTTCAAAGTTCATTTGATCACTCCCTACCACATTGATTACGGATCGACTAAAATAAAGACTTTTGTAAACACCTACAGGGATGAATACATCCAGGAACCAAATGAATGGTCTTTCCGGGGATTTGATGAGCTACTGTATTACGGGACAATGCTTAAAAAATTCGGAACATATTTCCAGCTACATATTTCAGAGGGAGATAATACGATGCTCCATAACAGATATGTTTTTGAGCAAAAAAAAGGATGTGACGGATTAAAAAACAGTTCCTTGCAGATACTAAAATTTGAAGATTACAGACTTCAGCGCGTAAAATAAAATGGGAGATTATAGAGTCAGAAGAATAGAACAGGCAAATGAAGTCATTACATCGTATGAGTATCCTGCGCCTTTTGCAGCTCATTTGAAAGGATTTTTTCTAAAAAACAAGCAGATGGGAAGTCGTGACCGCAGAGAATTGCGCGATCTGCTATATGATTATTTCAGAAAAGGATCTTTTGATCCGCAGGAAAACGATGTGCGTGAGTTTCCATGTAAGGATCAGTTATCTGAAGTATATCGTAATCAGGAATTTTTCGATTCATATTTACGTCAATCACCGATTTGGATCCATGTGAAACCTCTTAAACGTGAGCAATTACTGGATGAACTAAAAAGGAATCAGATTGACCATAATGAAACTGAAGAGCCTACAGTTATATCGTTGAAGAAAGAAACTGATTTTGACAAATTAGAGTCATTCCGAAGCGGTATCGCCTGGATTCAGGATAAAAGTACTCAAAAGACCAGCTCATTTTTCAAGGCGAAGCAGGGCGAAATATGGTGGGATGCCTGTGCGGGTAGTGGAGGCAAGTCATTATTATTCAGAGAGCTTAATTCGGGAGTAAGACTCGTAGCGAGCGATATCCGAACCAGCATACTCAGGAATTACCGTGATCGGCTGGAAAGAAGCTTCCATGAATCTCCGGCTACGTATGAGCTTGATCTGGACAAAGGAATCGGCTTACAAAATATACCGGAAGTAGATGGAATTATACTCGACGTACCCTGCTCCGGATCAGGAACCTGGGCCAGAACCCCGGAGCATCTGAAGTATTTTGAATGTGAGCAGATAGAACGCTATGCCAGACGTCAACAGAGAATTATAGCAAATGCTATTTCTAAGCTAAAATCAGGAGGCCGATTAATCTATATTACCTGCTCCGTTTATAAAACCGAAAATGAAGACGTTGTGGAATATGCCAGGCTTAAGCTACCTCTTCAGCTTAAAGAACAGCTATACATTGAAGGATACAAATCAGGTGGCGAAAATATTTTTGTAGCTGAATTTATTAAGGAATAGTTGTAAATTCAAATCAATATAGGATGTTTACAGAAACCGGCAATTACGTTGATAATTACAAGCATAAAGGCTTGAGAAAAAGGCTTGTACATCAGCTTACGGAAAAGCTTGACCTGAGCTTTGCCCTTCAGGAAGCGTTCAATTCTATCCCCCGCCACGTCTTCCTGGATAATGCCTTTGATCAGCATGCATACGAGGATAAGGCTTTCCCTATTGGAGAAGGCCAGACCATATCTCAGCCCTACACAGTTGCTTATCAGACGAAGATGCTTGATATCAAAGCAGGGGAGAAAGTTCTTGAGATAGGCACAGGATCAGGCTACCAGACCTCTATCATCCATGCTCTCGGAGGAATTGTGTTCAGCGTTGAGCGTATTGCCGAGCTACATTATCGCGCAAAAAATATCCTTGAGCGCCTTGAAATTGATGCCCATCTTTTTTTGGGAGATGGTACTTTAGGGCTTCCCAATTGCGCACCCTTTGATAAGATCATTGTAACAGCTGCAGCACCAATTGTACCTGATACTTTAGTCAGGCAATTACGCATAGGAGGTTTTATGATTATTCCTGTTGGCGAGAGAGACCATCAGGTAATGAAGAAAATTACACGTCGCGATGAACAAAGTGTCATCGTTGAGGAATTTGATAAATTCCGTTTTGTGCCCCTCATAGGTCAGAAGGGCTGGTAAAACATAAGAGTACTGATCAGTTTGAGGCCGGAGCTTCTGTCATTAGCATCATAACTCCAACATGCTTCTGGGCTTCTTTCAGTTTCTGATATATCTGATAATTATCTCCAAGCTCATCTTTTAAAAGTGACTGCTTCATCAGTACATAGCTTCCGAGCATTTTCTTAAAACTGTTTTCATACTGCGGCATTACTTTGAGAGAGTATTTGCTCAGTTTCGCTCTCTTAGCTGCAATGTTGATGGCATCCTCCATATTACCAATCTGATCCACCAGTCCTATTTGCTTGGCCTGAAGTCCTGTCCACACTCTACCCTGAGCAATAGAATCTACCAAATCGGATTTCAGCTTACGTCCTGTAGATACCCTCGATTTAAAATCGCGGTAGGTTGTATCCACATAGCTTTGGATTATCTGCTCTTCCTCTGCAGTCATAGGACGATTAGGATTGCCAATGTCTGCATATTTTCCGGTTTTAATTCGATCCCAGTGGATACCGAGCTTTTCTGTCCAGAATTTAGTCAGATTTGGAATCAATGCAAATACGCCTATTGAGCCTGTAATG
>JBBRLW010000005.1:0-18412 GCA_038231115.1 Bacteroidia bacterium | reverse complement strand
CGACGGACGCTTGTCCATGATGATTATCGGATTACTCAAACAGCAGGGATGGCAGAACTTCTACCATATAGACGGTGGATTTGTAGCCTTACAGGAGGCTAAAGTACCGTTGGATTCATCATTCGAGAAAAAAGACAAGAACGGATTATCCCTGAATTAAAGAAGCCTACGTCTTGCGCTTCTTCTTCTTAGCTGCCGGAAACAGCACATTGTTCAGAATCAGCCTGTAGCCAGGACTGTTCGGATGGAGGCTTAGATCCGTTGGCGGCTCCCCGACCATGTGCTGATAATCCTCCGGATCATGTCCGCCATAGAAGGTGTACATCCCTTTTCCGAATTCTCCGTGAATATAACGTGCTTCATTCAGCGATTTATTCTCGCCCATGATCAGAACATTCTTCTTGATATACTCCTTTCTGAAGGCAGTGGTTTGCCCCATGAATCCTTTGACTAAGCGGGTGTGATTCTGGCAGAGCATGGTAGGCACCTGATCCCATTTAGCGGAAAAATCAAATAGCGTAAAATAATCGCTGGCCTCATTGACCTGCGTAAATCTGGCCGGAGTAACATCTATACTTGAAAACTCATATTCATACGGATTCGCCTCAAGCGTAAAATTGGTGAAGGCGAAGGTTTTGGCAAAATCAATCTTCTTGTTCATATTGGGATCTGCTGCGTCCCCATCGAACATTTTCTCGCAAATATCCACGCCATCCGCGCTGAGCGCTATATCGTAAGTATCGGGTGCCGAGCACATGGCGAAGAGATATCCGCCGCCTGATACAAAGTCTCTAATCCGGTGAACGACTTCCAGCTTCAGTAGAGATACTTTCTTGTATCCCCATCGTGATGCAATTGTCTCGGCTTCCTTGACTTCCGCTTTATACCAGCCCGCCTCGCGATAGCTGGCGTAGAACTTTCCATATTGCCCAGTGAAATCTTCATGGTGGAGGTGCAGCCAGTCATAAGTGAGCAGCTTGCCCTGCATGATCTCATCATCATACACTACCTCATACGGAATCTCGGCATACGATAGCGCAAGCGTTACGGCATCATCCCAGGGCTGTTTGGTCTTGGGACTATACACAGCAATCTTCGGTGTTTTTTCCAGCTTGACGATGTCCATATTCGCCTCCGGACGCAATATATCCTCACTGATCTTTGCGTACTGCGCATCAGCAAGCATCTGATAGCTTACGCCACGGATCAGGCACTCCTTTTCTACCAAAGAGCTAAACGGACAGGCAAAGGATCCGCCCCTGTAATTCAGGAGCCAGTCCACCGTCTGACCTTTCCCTATGGACCAATACGCTATTCCATACGCCTTCAAATGATTTTTCTGCGCCTCATCCATTGGAATCAGCAGATACGCCGCCCTTGCCTGATGCATCAGGCAGCAAAACGAAATAAGGGTAAGAATCAGAAATTTCTTCATTATACTCAAAATCTGACTTGGCCAGAATAATCTGAAACATTGCCAAAACTGTGCAATGAATAGTTTACAAGCTGCCTCCCCTACCTTTGCAGTCAATATGAGCCTATTAGTTATTGGATCTATGGCATTTGATGCCATTGAAACACCATTCGGGAAAACGGACAAGATCATCGGCGGCGCCGCGACTTATATCAGTGTCTGCGCCAGCTATTTTACACAGCCGATTAACGTTATTTCTATTGTGGGACATGATTTCCCGGAAGAAACCATGTCCATGCTGCGTGGGCGAGGCGTGGATCTCAATGGTGTGGAAATTAAGCCGGACGGTAAGACTTTTTTCTGGAGCGGAAAGTATCATAACGATATGAACTCCCGTGATACCATTACTACAGAGCTGAATGTATTGGCGGAGTTTAATCCCGTAGTTCCTGCTGATTGGAAGAATCCGGAATTCGTCCTGCTTGGCAACCTGACTCCGCAGGTACAGTCCTCGGTGATAAAGCAGCTCGACAAGCGTCCGAAGCTCATCGCTATGGATACTATGAATTTCTGGATGGACATTGCTATGGATGACCTCAAAGAGACGCTAAAGCTCGTGGACATGCTCATCATTAATGAAGAAGAAGCCCGTCAGTTGAGCGGTGTGCATTCCTTAGTCAAAGCTTCAAAATTGATCCGTGAGATGGGACCCAAATATCTCATCATCAAAAAAGGAGAGCATGGCGCACTGCTATTCCATGAGGATCAGATATTTTCAGCCCCCGGGCTTCCTTTGGAGGAAGTGTATGATCCCACAGGCGCCGGAGATACTTTTGCCGGTGGATTTATGGGCTACCTCACTTCCAAAAATGATATATCCTTTGAATCCATGCGTTCTGCCGTAATTTATGGAAGCGCGATGGCCTCCTATTGCGTGGAAAAGTTCGGCGTGGAGCGTTTGCTTGAGCTAAACATGGATCGTATTCAGGAAAGAGTCGCGCAGTTCAGCAGCCTCGCTGTCTTTGGTGTCTGATAAGGATCAGGCTATCGGATTCAGCTTCAGAGAGTAAACATTAATCGTATTGATGTCTCTACCGTAATAAAGCTTGTCTAAGGCTTCGTACATATTTTTCGCGCGGAAATATGAAGTATGCAGCTCGCGGTCATCTATACCCATCCATTGGAGGGTATAAGTATTTTCTGCCTCACGCATTCTTTTCACATAATCAATCATTTTGATAAGCGCATCCGTTTTATCCGTGCCTTCGGTGGTATGGAAAAGAAAAGACTGATTATGCCTCGGGCTGATCGTCACGAGATCAAGCCGGACAATCCCGTCCAATTCCCGGAAGTCAAAAAGGAGATCATCATCCTTCATCCCCAAGTGTTCTCTGATTTCGCGCTGCATCCGCGATAAACGGACATTCGTGTCCTCCTGTATTAATGCCATCTATTTATTCCGAGCTATACGCTGTTATCAGCCCATCGCCTGCTGCAAAGATTATACAAACCTGAGCGATCTCTAAAACAGGCTGAGCTGTGCCTGCTTTTGCTTGATATTATACTTGGAATGGCCTCCGGCAATAATTATATCCCGCAATCGGGAGGAAGTAAAATCATACTTCTTCTCAAATCCATCAAATCCACAGGTAATGAAGTAACGCGCTCTATTATAGGCAATTCCCATTTTCAGGAGAATATCCAGCGTGATTTTTCCGCCCCTTCTTCCAGCTACAATTTTCTGAGCCGTTTTGATGCCGATTCCAGGCACCCGCACAATCATCTCATACGGAGCTGCATTAATATCAATCGGAAACAGATGCATATTCCGCAAAGCCCAGCTGGCTTTGGGGTCAATCTCCTGATCAAAATTAGGCTCGTCGGGAGTAATAATTTCTTTAGCGTCAAAACCATAGACCCGCATAAGCCAGTCAGCCTGGTATAATCTGTTCTCCCTCAGCATCGGAGGTGCAGAAGTAATAGCCGGCAGGCGGCTATCTTCTGATATAGGTACATATCCTGAGTAATATACGCGCCTGAGCTTGAAATCTTTATAGAGATAATCGGCTTTCTGGATAATTTCCAGGTCGGTCTCTGGCGTAGCGCCAATGACCATCTGCGAGCTCTGTCCCGCGGGGGCGAACATCTGAGAGCGATGTACCGGCTTGCGTTCTGCCTGCCGGTCAGCGATCTGTTTTGTGATGTAGCTCATCGGCTTGTAAATCTCTACTTCCGACTTGTCAGGTGCCAGAAGCTTCAGACCACTGGCCGTAGGAAGCTCTATATTGACACTCAGGCGATCTGCGTACTTCCCGGCTTCAGCCATCAGATCATCACTGGCGCCAGGAATGCTTTTCAGATGTATGTAGCCATAGAACTTCTGTTCTATCCTGAGCTTTTTCGCTACCCTTACCAGGCGCTCCATAGTTGTATCCGGATCTTTGAAAATGCCTGAGCTAAGAAAGAGACCTTCAATAAAATTTCTGCGATAAAAATTGACCGTCAGTTCAACGACCTCATCCACAGTAAAGGCAGCCCGCTTGATATCATTGCTCCTGCGGCTGACACAATACGCACAGTCGAAAATACAGTGATTGGTAAGCAAAATCTTCAACAGACTTACACAGCGTCCATCTTCGGTATAGGTATGGCAGATTCCCATACCCGTAGTATCACCAAGTCCCCGATCCGGATTTTTGCGCTTGCTTCCGCTGGAAGAACAGGACACATCATATTTTGCAGCATCTGCCAGTATAGACAGCTTCTCGTTTATCCTCTCCTGATTAAGCATCAGGAATTAGAAGGCAAAAAATATGCTGAATGACAATTATTTACCCAATCAGACTGAAATATGGTAAATTATTTACCAATTACTCTCCCTTGGGATACACTGCGCCCATTGCGACCTCATACCAGTCATCTACGTCCTTTTTGACTTGCTCAAGCTTCAAATTGATGTTGGCGACGGCCATTGTTCCGAGCGGTAAGCGCATCGGAGGATTCGGATGCCTGACCACGTCTACTATCGCTTTGGCTCCCTTAACCGGATCTCCTTCCTGGCTTCCTGAAATTTGCTTCATCCGATTTCTAAATAGGCCAGATGTCTGGTCATAATCAGGGATATTAATCCCTGAATCGCGGAAGGAGCTGGAAGCAAAATTAGTCCGGAAAGGTCCCGGCTCTACCAGCGTAACTTTGATTCCCAGCGGCGCCAGTTCTCCCGCCAGAGCTTCCGAATAGCCTTCTACGGCAAATTTTGTAGCATTATAGAATCCAAACCCGGGCGTAGCTTTCACTCCGGCCCCTGACGACATCTGGATAATATGTCCGCTTCCCTGAGCTCTCATCATAGGCAGCGCATGGTGCGTAACCTGAATCAGTCCGAAAAAATTGGTCTCGAACAGATCCCTTACATCCTGCAAAGGAGTTTCTTCAATAGCTCCGGCATATCCAAATCCCGCATTATTGACAAGCACATCAATTCTGCCGTACTGATTCCGGATAATATCAAATGCCTCCGCAATCTCGGAAGTACTGTCAACATCGAGCTTGAGGGCAAAGGCTTTCCCCTCATATTGGGAGTTAAACGCATCAACCTGCTCTTGCTTGCGGAAAGTCCCGATAACAAAATCTCCGATTGCGATAGCTTCTTCAGCAAGGGCAGCTCCAAAACCAGAGGATATCCCTGTAATAAACCAGATTCTTTTCATGTTTTACGATCTCTTTGAAATGAGATTACAATAATATGTTATACAAATTTACTCAATGTTACCTTTGTACTATGGATTTAGATATTCCCGAGGGACATAAATCAGGCTATGTAAATATCATCGGCAAGCCGAACGTGGGGAAATCCACGCTTATTAACGCCCTGATTGGGGAGAAGCTCTCGATAGTTACTCCGAAGGCGCAGACCACACGTCACCGGATTCTCGGCATTCTTAATGAGCCTCAGTATCAGATTGTATTTTCCGATACACCGGGAATTATAGAGTCACCGAAGTATATGCTCCATGAGATGATGATGAAATTTGTCCATGAGTCTCTCACAGATGCCGATGTTATGCTCTATATGGTGGACGTGTGGGATATACCCGGAGAGTCATTCCCATTCCTGAAAAGAATTATCGATTCAGGTACGCCTTTGATGCTGGTACTGAACAAAATTGATGAATCAGATCAGGAAAAAACGGTAGATCTCATTGCCAAATGGGCTGAAATCGTACCCGAGGAGAATATCATTCCTATTTCTGCACTCAAAAAGTTCAATACACAATCTATTATTGTACGTTCCCTTGAATTACTCCCCGAGGCACCGCCCTACTTTGACAAGGAGCAGTACACCGATAAATCCGAGCGTTTCATTACTTCCGAAGTCATTCGGGAAAAGATATTTACCCGCACCCGTCAGGAGATCCCTTACTCGGTAGAGGTGGTAGTAACTTCATTCAAGGAAGAAGAAGGAATTATATTTATAGCCGCCGAAATCATTGCCAACCGCGCCACGCAGAAGCCTATCCTCATCGGACGGGGTGGAGAAACGCTCAAGCGCATCGGTACTGATGCCCGCAAAGACCTGGAGATCGCATTCCAGAAGAAAGTATTTCTCGAGATGTTTGTCAAAGTCCGGGAAAACTGGCGGGAAAACAAAAACTTCCTCAGACAATTCGGATATGATGCCTAAGAAGTTAATCGTTTGTCTTTCCCTGCTTTCGCTTCTGATTATGACTTCCTGCAACAGGGAGCGGATATACGACTCATATCAGCCCCTCAGCAATTATACCTGGACGTATAATGATGTCAAGACCTTTCCGGTAGAGATCAAAAAAGCCGGAGAAGTTTGCAATATCTACATCAGTCTCCGGCATACGGATGCCTATATCTTCAATAATCTCTGGGTTTCCATGAATATGAAAAAACCGGATGGAAGCATTGAATCCAAACGATTCCCTTTCAAGCTGGCCGCCGATGACGGTAGATGGCTGGGATTCAGTATCGGAGATATCTATGACAATCGCTACCTGGTCATAGAGAACTATATCTTTCCCAAAAGCGGAATCTATGAGTTTTCCCTAAGACACGATATGCGCGCTGACGACATCGAAGGACTGATGGACGTAGGTCTCAGCATAAAAAAAGTGGATAATTCCGGGGTTACAGTTGCTCGATAATTATTCTCCGAAACGTCAGATTGATCCTTCCCTCGTTCACTTTAGCTGTTTTGGGAAGCTGATGCACATAATTATGCTGGAGCGCACCTGACATCATCAACAGGCTGCCTGACTCTAATCCCAGTCTGATTTTTTCCCCTGTACCATCTTTCATTTTTAGATCGAAATTTCGCACCGCTCCGAGGGTCAGAGAAGCGACCACCGGATTTTCGCCGAACACCGGCTCATCATCCGCATGATATCCCATAGAATCCTGGCCATTCCGGTACCAGTTTCCCAGCACGGTATTAAAAGTATATCCGGAATACTGTTCAATTCTTTGTTTCATAATAAACAGCTGCTCATCCCAGGGCTGTGCATACATGGTTCGTCCAGAATAGGTATAGCTCAGGCCTTCATCTCCATACAGGGAAGTTAGTCGTGGCTGCATGATCCACCTACCGAAAATTCGAATCTCCTCCTGTAGCCACAACATATTATCGGACAGGTAACTGTATAATTGATGCGCTTCTTCAGGAGCTAAAAAATTGGGTGTATAGGCGAGCCTGCCTTTATCGTTATCCAGCAGGATAATTTCTTCAGAAGGAAACACTACCGTCTAATTCTTTTTATCGATCATCAAAATTTTCCGGATGCCGGAAGCACAGACCGTCAGGCGATACGCCCCGGGTACTACATCCGCAAGGGATATCTCGCATTGCGTAGATTGTTCTGAATAAGGAGCAGAAGTAGCCTTGATCATTTTTCCGGAGGCATCTGTCAGAAATGCACTCAGCGGATTGCCTATATCGTCCTTAATTATACAACTTTGCTGGCTGGCATCTTTCCAGCGTACCGAAATAGGCTCCTCCAACAGTCCCCGCTCGGATTTCGGTGGACTCGTGCGGAAGAAAATCAGCCTGAATCTGTCTGGTTTGCCGCTCACTCCGTTGAGGTCAAAGAAATAGGAAGAGTGCTGCATAAGGTTCACCATCTTTAGCTCTTTGCGGTCTTCAAGATAGATGTTCGTATATTCTCCAAAAGAATTTACATCCGAAAAATATAGTGTGTACGTTCCAGCCTTACCCGAAGTAATATTCAATGGGACAACTGTTCTTCCAGCTTTGGGAACAGAAGTCATCAGTCCATAGCTGATACCTGACTTAGGAATAGTCAGCTGGGGAAAGGATGATACTTTAACCGGTTTGAGGATATTCAGATCCCTATCGTTTTCAGGTGCGGGAGCTGCGACAAAGCTCACCGCGGCGTAATCCGTATGAATATCACCGGAGTCAGCCAGTTCAATTCCGATTCTGGATTCCACCAACTTCCGAAGGAGCGGAACATCTCCAGCCTCCATATTTTGCACGGAAATATGTCCCGAAACAACTCCCAGGACAAACAATGATATGGATAAAAAAGAATGTAATCCGGCAAACATAGCGGACGTATAGAATTTCTGCTTCTAAATTACTCAAAAGACTATTACGCGCTTATAAGAAATCCGCGCGTTAATATTATTTAATCTACTACAGCGCCCGGCTCAGCTCATTGGAGACCAATGTCCCAACGGACTCTCCCTGAACGACGCGAAGGAAAGCGTCTGGCTCATTGATATTGAATACTACAATCGGCAGATTGTTCTCTTTACAAAGCGTAAAGGCCGTCATATCCATCACATTCAGGTTCTGACTATACACCTCATCAAAGCTGATGGTATCGTAGCGGGTCGCGGAAGGGTCCTTGAAAGGATCAGCCGTATAGATTCCGTCTACACGCGTACCCTTGAGAATTGCATCTGCATTGATCTCTACCGCACGAAGTACGGCAGCGGTATCGGTTGTAAAATACGGATTTCCTGTGCCGGCGGCAAAAATAACGATACGTCCTTTCTCCAGGTGCCTCATTGCCCTTCTACGGATAAAAGGCTCAGAGATCTGTTCCATTTTAATGGCCGACTGAAGCCGTGTTTTGAGTCCATGGCTCTCCAAAGCAGTCTGCAATGCCATTCCATTGATTACGGTCGCCAGCATACCCATGTAATCCGCCTGAGAGCGATCCTGAATGCCTCCCGCAATGCCTTCTATACCCCGGAATATATTACCCCCTCCGATAACAATTCCTACTTCTACGCCCAGATTCACTACTTTTTTAATCTCCTCAGCATAATGATTGAGCGCAGCAGGCTCAATTCCGAATTGTTTGGAACCCATGAGGCTCTCTCCGGATAGCTTAATCAGGACGCGTTTGTACTTCATACGCACAAAATTAGAGAATCACAGGCAGATTGAGCCGATTATCTCTCAGCGATTCCTTTAATTACACGCATCAAAACGCAGATCCAAATATTAATTTCGCAATCTAAATCAGAAGATTTCTACGCTATGGGAAGAGCATTTGAATACAGGAAAGCCAGAAAAATGAAGCGTTGGGATGCTATGGCCAAGGCATTCACCCGCATTGGGAGAGAAATCGCCATGGCAGCTAAAACCGGAGGTATTGATCCGGATACCAATCCCTCGTTACGCGTGGCCATACAGAATGCCAAAGGAGCTTCCATGCCCAAGGATCGGGTTGAAGCAGCCATCAAACGTGCCTCTGCAAAAGATGAGAAAGATTATGAAGAAGTCATCTATGAAGGATATGGCCCTTACGGAATAGCCATTCTGGTAGAAACAGCTACGGATAATCCGACCCGAACTGTTTCCAACGTCAGGCTATATTTTAATCGAAATGCAGGTGCCCTGGGCAAAACAGGATCTCTCGATTTCCTGTTTGACCGCAAAGGCGTATTCAGAATATCTGCTGAAGGCGTAGATATGGAAGAGCTGGAGCTGGAATTGATTGATTTCGGAGCAGAAGATATTTCCCATGATGAGGAAGAAAACGAGATATATATTTATACCTCCTTTGAAGATTATGGCAAAATGCAGAAAGTGCTTGATGAGCGTCACCTTAACATCAAAAGCTCTGAACTCCAACGGATTCCGCATAATTATGTAGAAGTTACTACAGAGCAGGAAGCAGAAATTCAGAAGCTTTTAGACCGTTTCGAAGAAGATGAAGATGTATCCTACGTCTTCCATAATATGGCGAGCAAGGAGTAGTTAGGGGGAATAGAAATTCAGCGGTAAGAATCAGAAACAGCATACTCTAATGGCTTGCTTTTCAGTCCCATAGCGGGATTAAATTTGATAAATACTAGAAAACCGTTCAGATAGGCCTTTTCTTATATTTCCTATTGCTTCACACTTCCCCCCTTCCCTATCCTCGTTCAAACATTTTCCAGACCTGCTCGGCGCATTGCTCGCCATCCATAGCAGCTGAAACAATTCCGCCGGCATAGCCTGCGCCCTCCGCGCAGGGAAATAGTCCCGAAACCTCCGGATGCATGAGCGTCAGCTTATCACGGGGGATGCGGACGGGAGATGAGGTTCGGCTTTCAAGCCCTATAATCTGAGCTTCGTTGGTATAATATCCTTTGAGCTTTTTCCCGAAGGTTTTGAATCCTTCCTGCAAGCGCATTCGGATAAAATCAGGGAGAATCTCATGCATCGGAGCAGCACTAAGTCCGGGTATATAGGAACTCCGGTTGAGCGACGGAGATATTTTATTCTGACAAAAATCGATCAGGCGCTGCGCCGGAGCAGACTGCGTTTTTCCACCCGCTGACCATATTTTTCGCTCCAGCTCTGACTGCATTTGGAGTCCGGCTAGAGGTCCATAGGATTTATAGGCATCCATATCCTCGACGTTAATAGCCACTACAATTCCGCTATTCGCAAACTCCGAATCACGCCGCGAGGGGGACATTCCATTGACAACCAGCTCCCCGGGAGAAGTAGCCGTGGGTAAAATAAATCCGCCCGGACACATCAAAAATTAAAAAACGCCCCGCTCTACGCCCTTGTACGCCGCCTGAGCGACCAGCGAATAGGAGGCCGCAGGTAACCATTCCTCTCTTTTCGCAGAGCTATGGTACTGAATAGAATCTATCAAAGCCTGTGGATGCTCTACACGCACACCCATCGCAAAGGGCTTGGCTTCAATGAGGATATTTTTGTTGTAGAGAAGCTCATAGACATCCCGCGCGGAGTGTCCCGTTGCCAGAATAATGGCACTGGCCTCAAATATATCTCCCAGATGGCTCAATATACCTCGGACACTCCCATTCTCTACCAATATATCGTCCATACGGGTCTCAAAATGGATTTCCCCGCCATGATTCAGGATGGTTTCCCGGAGGCGCTGAACCAATTGAGGAAGCTTGTTTGTCCCGATGTGCGGATGCGCATCCACAAGGATATTCTCGGTCCCGCCGTGCATGACAAGGATTTCTAGGATTCGCCGTATATCTCCCCGTTTGCTGGAACGCGTGTAGAGCTTGCCATCGGAGTATGTCCCTGCCCCACCCTCGCCAAAACAGTAATTGGATTCCGGATTCACAATATGCTCCTTCTGAATGGCTGCCAGATCCCGTCTGCGGGCGCGGACATCCTTACCTCGCTCAATAATAACAGGCTTGAATCCCAATTCAATCAGTCGTAAAGCTGCAAAGAGACCCGCAGGTCCGGCACCTATCACAAGCACCGATTTTTTGTCAGCAACCGACGCATACTTTATATCATACCTCAGCAGCGGAGGTGCTTTTTCCGGATATAGCTCCGCTTCCACCCGCACAAGCACACGCTTCCCCCGCGCATCAATGGATCGTTTAATCAACCGTATATGTTCCGGCTCGCATCTATATTGCTTCGCTATGTGCGCCAAGAGCACATTGTCCTGAAATCCGATCTCCGGAGCCAGCTCAAGTGTAATTTTTTTTGGAAGGTGCATGGATGAATAGCTAATTCATAATTTGCTTGGGCAAAGTTCGGGAATTATAACTTTGGTTGACTTTTAGACAACAATCAATTGATGCGCTATTCTATTGCCTATGTGCTGCTTTTTTGCCTTTTTTGGGGAATAAAATCCCTCTCGGCGCAGATATCTATCCCTTCGCCTTTTCCAATGGCTATCCATACTGATGTGGACTCATCACTCATACGCCAGCTTAAAGTCAGAGAAATTAAAGTATTTCGGAGCAACTCGGCGGCAGATAAAACCTCGGAGCAACAATACACCCAGCGCTTTGATATACATGGCAGGCTCCTTAGCATGAAGGGCTGCTATTTCAGAGATAACGATGTTTGTGCTGATAAGTCCGATTTCAAATACTACTACCGTCCGGATGGACAGATTTCCGAGATTATTTCACAGTACTTTGCCCAAGGGAAACTGATTTACGACTCTATCAGTTTCGATTACAACGCCGGAAAGCTATATATTATCTATGACTTCTCAACGGTAATCAATGAAAGCAGTCCGGATACAACACACGGATTCAGTCGCATAGAGTATGATTCCATACATCACGTCATTACCCATATTCGCCAGGAATATCCGGACATGAGCCATAATCGGGAGGCCTACAAGCTCGACTCTGCCGGAAGAATCCTCTCCGCTATTTATACCAATGAAAAAGGGATAACCGTACTTGGATGGAAAATTAAATACAATTCCTTAGGAAAGATAATTGACTATCAAACGATTGAAAACCAGGAACAGGACTTCCGTGAGCACAATGAGTACGATAAAAAAGGAAACAATATACGCTCCCTGCAGTATGATGGACAGGATACACTCATGACTACCATTATCCGGAAATATGACGCAAAAAACAGGCTCATTGATGATTACCGCGAAACACTTGGTCAGGCCGTAGGGACCGTATTTCAGTATAGGTACGATAAGCAGGGGAAGGTATCCGAGCTGATTGGCACTCAGGCTGATAAAACACCCGTATTCCGCCATAAATACTTTTACCTGGAGAATGGATTGCCCGAGCATGAGGAGTTTTATGACCGTGATACGGAGCCGCGCTATTATCTCCGATACAGCTATCAGTACTATTAGTTAAAATCTTCCTGATGCAATCTGCTTACCTTTGCAGAAAAATTCGAGTATGCTGAAATCAATGACCGGTTATGGAAGTGCTTCTGCGGAAGTTGAAGGTACTCGGATCAGTGTGGAGATCAAATCGCTGAACAGCAAATTTCTGGATCTTGGTATTCGCGTTCCCCGTGCATTTTCTGAAAAAGAAATCACGCTCCGTTCTCAGCTTTCTTCTTTGCTCGAACGCGGGAAAATCAATCTGAATATAGAAATGGAGAGCACCAACGGACTCACTATGCGCCGTACGCTCAACAAACCGCTATTTCTGGAGTATATCCGCGAAGTGCAGTCTGTGGCTCGCCTCGCAACTATGGACGGATCTATGGCGCTTCCGGCAATCCTTGCTTTGCCCGACGTTATGCAGAATCCGCCCCAATCCGATACTTCTACCCTCTGGGAAAGTGTCGAAAAAGTAATGGATCAGGCTCTCGATGAATTTGAAGCATTCCGCATTCGGGAAGGGAAAACCCTGGCGCATGAGCTGACTTCTTACATCACCAAAATTCAGGATGCCCACGAGCGTATTATCGCCCTCAAGGATGAGCGCATGGTCAAGATCAAAGACAGCCTCCGGGAAAAGCTCGCGGATATCATCGCTGAAAACAAGCTCGACCAGAATCGTTTCGAGCAGGAACTGATCTATTACTCTGATAAGCTGGATATTACGGAAGAAGTTGTCCGCCTCAAATCACATATTGATCTGTTCCTCTCTTCTTTTGAAGAAGATAGCCCGGGGAAAAAGCTCGGATTTGTGGTTCAGGAAATGGGACGCGAAATCAACACCACGGGAGCTAAGGCCAATGATGCCGAAATCCTGAAAAATGTGGTGATCATGAAGGAGGAGCTGGAAAAAATCAAGGAGCAGTCATTCAATATTTTGTAGCACATCAGGAGAAAAATCAAATGGAGGAAATGCCGCAAAAGCCCGAGTTCAGTCAGCAGCCATATCACCGGATGATTGTCCTGTGCGGCCCCTCAGGCACCGGAAAAACCACTATTGCGCATCACCTGCTGGAAAATATCCCGGAGCTGAAATTCTCCGTGTCTGCTACTACCCGCGCGCCACGGGGAGCAGAAGTTGACACCAGAGACTATTATTTTTTTGCTCCTGATCAGTTCAGCCAGGCTATCAGTGATGAGCTGTTTATTGAATATCAGGAAGTATATTCTGGACTGCTATACGGCACCCTCCACTCGGAAGTAGAACGTATGTGGACTGCCGGACAGATTCCGCTCATGGATATTGACGTAAAAGGAGCCATGAACATCAAGCGCATATTCGGCAAAGCCGTATTGACTATTTTTGTCCATCCCGTGAATCTCGAAAACCTTGAACGCAGGCTGAGAGCCAGACAGACAGACTCAGAGGAATCCATACAGCGCAGATTGTCACGCGCGCAGGAAGAGATGAATATGAGCCGAGAATTTGATGCAATCGTTTATAATGACCATCTGGATAAGGCTATGGAAAAAACACTCCAGATCACCTATAGCTTCCTTCTGAAATCAGAGAAGCTCAGCTCCATTTAATTACCAATCTTAGGAAATTACAGCTTGAAGACCAAAACGGGACTTTTCTTTGGATCATTCAATCCTATGCATGTAGGCCATCTGATCATCGGCTCCTATATGGCCGATTTCACCGACCTGAAAGAAGTCTGGTTCGTAGTGAGTCCACAAAATCCGTTCAAGCAGAGCAAAAATCTGCTGAATGAATATGAGCGTCTCGAAATGGCTCGGCTCGCTACGGAAGATGATATCCGATTTAAAGCATCGGACATTGAGTTTTTCATGAGCCGCCCTTCCTACACCATTGATACCCTCCTGCATCTCGACGATAAATATCCAAACAGGGAGTTTGTCCTGATAATGGGCACGGATAATCTGGAGACATTCCACAAATGGAAGAATTATGAGCAGATCCTCGAGCATTACCACATCTACGCCTATGCGCGTCCGGGCGTGGACTCTTCCAAAATGATGAAGCACGACAGCATCCAGGTTTTCGAGGACGTACCGCAAATGGAAATTTCCGCTACTTTTATCCGGAATGCAGCAAAGAATAAAAAGTCAATCCAGCATTTTCTGCCCGCTAAAATCTGGGGATATATAGAGCGCTGGGGATTCTATATCAATGGCTGATTTTCCCAAAGCCTCCACTCTGACCCCTTGTCCGGCAAATATTGCAGCCTGCAGACAGGGTAAAACATCCCTTTGAATTACTTTGCATTAATTTTGCAAATTCCTGTGATGGGCTATTCGCTCATCAAATAAGCTACAACTCTTTTGAACCAAATGAAGAATTTTTTACTGTTCTCTGCCATAGCGGCCACCCTCTTCAATGGAACTCATGCTTTTGCACAGAAGAAAGCTGCGCCGGCTCCTGCAAAAGCGGCAGCTGTAAAATCAGGAGAAGGTCATGATGTTAAATTCCACATCAAAGGACTCAAAGATTCTACCTGCTACATTGGCTACTTCTATGGAAAGGGTCAGTATGTCAAGCAGGATACTGCCAAAGCGGATAAAGACGGAAATCTCGAATTTAGAGGAGCGAAACCTTTAGATAGAGGAGTATATATCCTTTCCATGCCCAAAGGATATCTGGAATTTCTTATCGGAGATCAGAAATTCAAAATGGAAACTGATACAGCGGATATCATCGGGCGTATGAAAGTCACAGGCTCTCCGGAAAATATCACGTTCTATGGATATCAGAAGCTGACGGCACGCAAAGGCAAATCCAGAGATTCACTTTCTAATATCCAGAAAACGCTTACCAAAGGCACACCTCAGGAAGCCGTCATCAAAGACAAAATCACCGCCATTGATAAGGAGGTAGAAACCGAGCGCGATAAACTAATCAATGAGCATGGAGAAACGCTTACCGCAAAGCTTCTTAGAGCAGCCAAGGATATAGAAGTCCCGGATGCTCCTAAGAAAGCAGATGGTACTATCGATTCCAACTTCCAATACATCTACTACAAGAGCCATTACTTTGATAACATGGATCTCTCGGAAGAAGGGATTGTCCGCAGTCCTTTTTTCCATGGAAAGCTCGAGCGCTATTTCAAACAGCTTGTCGTCCAGTATCCGGATTCGGTCATCAAAGATGCCGATGATGTCATCAACAAAATGAAGAGCAAGGAAGCCTTCAAATACACGGTCTGGTATATCTTCAATACTTATGAGAACAATAATCTCATGGGCATGGATGCAGTTACCATCCACATGGCTGATAATTATTACCTCAACGGCAGAGCCTATTGGATCGACTCTACAACCAAAGGAAGTATCAAGTCCCGCGCAGATATTATGCGCCCGCTCTTACTGAAAAAGAAGCTTCCGGACACTTACCTGACAGACTCTAACGGAAAAGTAGTCTCGCTCTACAGTGTCAAGTCCAAGTGGACTGTCGTAATTTTCTACGATCCTGATTGCGGACATTGCCAGAAGGAGATCCCTATTCTTCTAAAATATTGGCAAAAGAATAAGGACAAAGGAATTAAGGTCTATGCGGCAACAACCGTCCGTAAATCAAAGCCCTGGAAGAAATTCATCAATGAGTATAAAATCGGAGAATGGATCAATGTATGGGATTCTTTGACGGTCACTGACTTCACCCGCCGCTACGATATTTATTCCACTCCTGTTATTTATGTATTGGATGAGAATAAAGTAGTACAGGCCAAGCGTATCAGCGCCGAGCAATTAAGCGATTTCTTTGATCAGTGGCAGAAAGACGAAGATAGGAAGTCCGGTAAAGTCACCAAAGAAATAGAATCCAGCCCATCAGGTTCGGTTCCGGCTGAAAAATCTGACAAGGGACATAGCAAAGGCAAGGCAGATAAAAATTCCAAAACCTCTGCTCCCGCTGGGAAAATATAAATCAGGCCTGTACGTTCATAAGCCTGAATAATGATGAAATCTCTTCGCTCTCAACTAAGCCGATCGCTCGGAATCGGTCTTATGATGCTCCTTCTGCCTTTTGTTCTGCCCGCACAGATCGGAGGAACAGGTATATTCAAATCTCTCAATACACCCATCTCTTCCCGATTGGCTGCATTGGCCGGAACGCCAATCAGTGTTTTGGACGATGATCCGGCACTTGGATTTGCCAATCCCGCATTGCTTAATCCATTGATGAATATGAAGCTCTCCGCGAGCTACATCAATTATATATCGGATATAACCTTCGGAAATATACTATACACCCAGCACTCCGATACTCTAAAAACGACATTCTCGGTTGGGCTAAACCACGTCAATTACGGAGATTTTATCCGTGCGGATGTAAATGGCACACAAAACGGAACCTTCTCCGGCAGAGACTATACCTTCTTCGTTGGAGCAGGACGTAGCTACAAGCGTATTCATTACGGACTAACCGCCAAATACGTCATATCCCAGCTCGATGTATATAACGCTTCCGGGCTTTGTTTCGACGCAGGAGGCGCCTACAACAGCAAAGACTCCAATTTTACGACGGCATTGCTTTTCCGCAATGTAGGTTGGGAAATTAGCGCCTACAACATCGGCCATGAACCCCTTCCGTTCGAAATTCAGGCTGCCGTAGCATTCAAGCCCAAGCATGCCCCTATCCGGCTGCATATCCTCCTGCATGACCTGCAAATGCTTGACCTGACCTATAACAATCCAACCAAACAGGTGCAGAATGATTTCAGTAATCAGCCTGTAGATCAAAGCATACCGTTTTCCGAAAAGATTTTTCGTCATTTCAATTTCGCCGGAGAGTTTCTACTCGGGAAATTTCTACGTGCCCAAATCGGATATAATCACATGATCCGCAAGGAGCTATCGCTGGCGCAGCTTTCCGGATCAAACGGATTCAGCTTTGGCGTAGGCATCCGCACCAAATTCTTCAATTTTTCCTATGGACTGGTGCAGTTACATGCTGCCGGCTCATCGAGTACTTTCACACTCGGACTTAATATCAATCAGTTCCGGGGCAAGCCTGTTCCACCTTCCAGCTAATTCATTTACGCATCTTTTAAGCGGACAGGGCACAGGCATCCTGATTTTTAAGCGTATTTTTGTATGTTCATAATTCCGGATCATAACGGATTTTGCTCCTTCCATGAAGAATATCAGAAATTTCTGCATCATTGCCCACATCGATCACGGCAAATCCACGCTCGCTGACCGTCTCCTGCAAATTACCTCGACTGTAGGCGCCCGGGAGATGAAAGCGCAGCTCCTGGATGATATGGACCTTGAGCGTGAGCGTGGAATCACCATCAAGTCACACGCAATCCAGATGGACTATACCTACAAAGGGGAAAAATATGTCCTGAATCTGATTGATACGCCGGGTCACGTGGACTTTTCGTACGAGGTATCACGTGCAATTGCGGCCTGCGAGGGGGCACTCCTTATAGTAGATGCCGCGCAGGGCATTGAAGCCCAGACTATATCCAACCTTTTCCTGGCTCTGGAGCATGACCTGACTATTATCCCTATCCTTAATAAAATAGACCTTCCCAGCGCTATGGTGGAAGAAGTATCTGATCAGATTATCGAACTGATCGGCTGCAAAAAAGAAGATATCCTGCTGGCTTCCGGCAAAACCGGAATGGGTGTGGATAAGATCCTGGAAGGAATTGTTGAGCGTATTCCTGCGCCGACAGGAGATCCGGAAGCACCGCTACAAGCCCTGATATTTGACTCGGTTTTTAATTCCTATCGCGGAATTATTGCCTATTTCCGGATTATGAACGGAACCATCCGCAAGGGAGAAGGCGTCAAATTTGTATCCACTGGCAAAGAATATGTCGCCGATGAGATTGGTATCCTGCGCCTCGAAAAAGAGCCACGTGATGTCATTAGCGCAGGAGAT
>JBBRLW010000004.1:0-18509 GCA_038231115.1 Bacteroidia bacterium | reverse complement strand
GGGCGACATATAGACATAGAAAAGCCGGAGCAGATATATCTGCTCCGGCTTTTCTATGTCTATATACTATTTCCGGACTATACCAGATTCGCCTCTAAACTGATCTCGGCATTGAACAGCTTGGAGATCGGACAGTTGGTTTTGGCATCCTCGGCGAGGGTACGGAATTTCTCCGCATCCAATCCGGCTACTTTAGCGGTCGTAGTCAGGGCAATGTGATGGATTGCACCATCCTCCATACCGACAGTCGCCTGTGTATCGATATGCTCCGGAGGCGTCCCGTTTTCGGTCAGCACGGCGGAAAGCTTCATGGTGAAGCATCCTGCATGGGCTGCGGCGATAAGCTCCTCGGGATTTGTCCCGGGCTCCTCCCCGAATCTCGTGGCGACACTATATTTTGCTTCCGTTAATAGCCTGGATTGCAAGCTGATATGTCCTTTGCCCTCTTTGATGGAACCTTCCCAATGGGCCTGTGCTTTTCTTTTCATTCCCCAAAATTAGGCACAATGCGCAGAATCCGGTATTAATCTTCTGGGTCTGAACCGAGCAGACGGGCGGACTCTTTCAGTACCAGATCCATCTCGTAGCCTTTGGATAGCCCGAAGCGGATCAGCTTCTGCCGGCGGAGCATCAGATTCGGCTCCGCGCGCTCCAGCAGCACAAGCTTCTTGCTCAGTATCTGATGCAGCGCGGCCGTATAATCCTCTCCCTGGAGCGGCGCCAGGGCTTCGGATAACAGCCTGCCGCTGATCCCCTTCTGCTGCAATGACTGCCGGACTTTATTGACGCCCCACTGCTTTGTGCGGAACTTGCCTCCGGCTAAAGCATGGGCAAAGCGCTCTTCCGATAGAAACTTCTCCTCAATCAATTGCACCGTGATATTGCCGATATCGTCTTCCCCGAAGCCCCATCCCCTGAGCTTCTGCCGCACCTCAAGCTGCGAGCGCTCCTGATAGGCACAATACTTCCGCAAACGCTTCAGCGCATCATAATCGGAGTATTTTGGCTCATAATCCATAGCCTATTACGAGGCAAAAATCAGACTAACGGAGGGGATGAGCAGAATATAATACAGGGAATGGATGTGGAGGGGGGAGTATATGTTATCCTTCAGAAGCCTCACACCGTCAGGTCATTTCGACTGGAGTGAGGCTTCCGCCCTGCCTTCAAGCAGGGTACAGGAAGCGGAACGAAACGGAGAAATCTTCATAGATCAGGGAGCGGAGGCGTTTGCGAATGCATTTATGACCTAAGCTGTCATTTCGAGGGCGGATTCTGATGACCTTGCGGCCTTCAAGCCGCTTGGGAACCTTAGCCGTCCGAAGAAATCTCAGACCCGCAAATAACCTGACGCACACAGCTCCGGAAGAATCGTGCTACAGACAGTCCGCTCCTACGGAGCTATATGCGAACGGGATTACAAATCCCGCCGAGCGTAATGGACATGCCGCTTCGCGTGGGTCTGAGATTTCTTCAGTCGGCTCGAAGGCCTTCCTCGAAATGACACATCCTGGAAAGCAATCGAACATTTCCCGCAAAATCCGACTTCACTGTTACCTGTTCACTTTTAACTGCTACCTGCTCTTCGCTTTTAATTATTCCTTAGCTTTGCGGATGCGTACCGGAATCCTGTAAAGGCGCCGGAAAGCATGTAATAGCATAATATAGGGAACATGAGCGTTTTAGTCAATAAGGATTCTAAAGTCATTGTACAGGGCTTTACAGGCAAGGAAGGGAGCTTCCATGCCGAGCAAATGATTGCATACGGAACCCAGCTGGTCGGTGGAATTACACCTGGAAAAGGTGGCACTCAGCACCTTGACCGTCCGGTGTTCAATACCGTATCCGAAGCGGTAGAGCAGGCGCAGGCCAATGTATCCATCATTTTTGTGCCACCGGCTTTTGCTGCCGATGCCATCATGGAGGCCGCTGACGCCGGTATCGCGCTCATTATCTGCATTACCGAGGGCATTCCGATTGCCGATATGGTCAAGGTAAAGCAATATCTCGCAGGACACAAGAGCCGTCTGATCGGTCCGAACTGCCCGGGAGTCATTACACCAGGAGAGTGCAAAGTCGGGATCATGCCCGGATTTATCCATAACCCGGGACGCATCGGTATTGTAAGCCGCTCCGGTACATTGACATACGAAGCCGTAGATCAGGTCACTAAAGCCGGACTCGGACAGTCCACCTGCATCGGTATCGGTGGAGACCCGATCATCGGAACGGTTACGAAAGAAGCTGTCCAGCTGCTGATGGAAGATCCGGATACGGACGCGATCATTATGATCGGAGAAATCGGCGGACAGATGGAAGCGGAAGCGGCCTATTACGTCAGGGATCATGGTACGAAGCCAGTCGTCGGATTTATTGCCGGACAGACCGCGCCTCCGGGACGCCGCATGGGACATGCCGGCGCGATCATCGGCGGTGCCGAAGATACCGCAGAGGCCAAAATGGCGATCATGCGCGAGTGTGGCATCCACGTAGTAGAATCACCGGCTGATCTTGGGATCACCGTCGTGAAAGCATTGCAGGAAGCAGGCGTCACCGCGTAGTTCCCCAGAATAGCATCACAGGCATTTATTGCCTCTGAAATTAGATTTTTGCCCCGAAATAGCGCAAATTTGCCTCAGCATAAAGCATTTCGGCCATGGCATTAGATAAATACGGTATTGCAAAAAGAATAGCTCAGGAGCTAAAGGATGGCTATTACGTCAACCTCGGCATCGGAATCCCTACGCTGGTATCCAATTATATCCCTCAGGGGATCAATATCACGCTCCAGTCCGAGAACGGACTCCTCGGCATGGGTCCCTACCCGACAGAGGAGGACGTAGATGCCGATCTGATCAATGCCGGCAAGGAGACGGTTAGCTACCGGAAGGGCTCCAGCATATTTTCCTCCGCTGATAGCTTTGCGATGATTCGCGGCGGGAAAGTCCAGATGACGGTCCTGGGGGCGATGGAAGTCTCCGAGCGCGGCGATATTGCGAACTGGAAGATCCCCGGGAAGATGGTCAAAGGCATGGGCGGCGCCATGGACTTGGTGGCCTCGGCAGATAATATCATCGTCGCCATGATGCACACCAATCCCCAGGGAGCGTCCAAGCTCCTGCCCTACTGTACGCTTCCCCTGACGGGCGTCAATTGCGTCCGCCGCATCGTCACCGAGCTATGCGTCATGGACGTCACCGCGTTTGGATTCAAGCTCATAGAGCGCGCCCCGGGCGTCACCGTAGCAGAGATCCAGTCCAAGACCGCCGGCAAGCTGTTTGTGGAAGGCGACATTCCGGAGATGGTGCTGTAATAGAGGGAGGTTGCGTCTGAGAAGACTGACAGCTAAGTAGAAACTACAGCAGGCCTTGTTTGTTGAACAAATAAAAAGCAGGTTTTAGCTATTTAAGTTTTCTACTGCTTTACTTTGCAGCGTATGGCTCTTTCCTGGAACGAAATAAAACGGCTCGCAATAATATTCCAGCATGACTGGAAAGATGCCACAAGAGAAAACGCTGACTCTCAGACATACTGGAATGATTTTTTTAATATATTTGGAATTAACCGCAGGCGCGTAGCAACTTTTGAGCACAACGTCAGTAAACATGGCGGAGACCGAGGTCGGATTGATGTTTTCTGGCCGGGAACTCTGCTGATTGAAAGCAAAAGCGCCGGAAAATCATTAGAAGAGGCAAAAAATCAGGCATTAGGATACTTTCCGGGCATCAAAGAAGCAGATCTGCCGCGCTATATCCTCCTCGGAGACCTGCAGAGCTTCCGCCTGATTGATCTGGAGGAAAATACGGATATATCCTTTCCTCTAAATGAGCTGATCACCCATATAGATCAGTTCGGATTTATTGCAGGATATAGCCCTAAAACCTATCATGAAGGGCCTGAGGCTAACATCCTTGCTGCCGAGAAAATGGGTAAATTGCATGATGCCCTTAAAGCAGGAGGATATGAAGGCCATGAGCTTGAAGTGCTACTTGTCAGGCTGCTCTTTTGCCTCTTTGCCGATGATACTACGATTTTCAGCCCGGGCATATTTTATGAGTTGATTGATCTTAAAACCAGTCCGGACGGCTCCGATCTCGGGGAAAGGTTGTCCATGCTGTTTCAAACCCTAAACAAACCTTTAGAGAAGCGCGCTAATACACTGGATGAATCTCTGGCTGCCTTTCCTTATATCAATGGAAAATTATTTGAGCAGCCCCTTGAAATTGCCTCTTTTAGCAAAAATATGCGGGACATGCTGCTGGAATGCTGTGCAATTAAGTGGGAAAAAATCTCTCCCGCTATTTTCGGCTCCCTTTTTCAAAGCGTTATGAATCCCAAGATATGCCGCGACCTCGGTGCCCATTATACCTCTGAAAAGAACATTAAGAAAGTCATTGGTCCTCTATTCATGGATGAGCTGAAAGCGGAGTTTACCAAAATTAAAACCAGCACTTCCAAGCTCACGCAATTTCATAAAAAGATAAGTCAACTGCGCTTTCTTGATCCTGCCTGTGGCTGCGGCAACTTCCTTGTCATCAGCTATCGTGAGATAAGATTGCTTGAGATGGAAGTGATTAACGAATTATTGAGCCATGGCCGACTGACGCTAAACATTGAGCAGCTCACGCTATGCGATGTCAATAGCTTTTATGGCATTGAGATAGAAGAATTTCCTGCCCAGATAGCCCAGGTAGCTATGTGGCTAACGGACCATCAGATGAATATGCTTGTTAGTAAGCGATTCGGGCAGTATTTTGTTAGATTACCTTTGCTCAAAAGTGCCAACATTTTACATGCAGATGCCCTTGTTATCGATTGGCAGTCTCTTGTTGAGCATGATTCAACTGAAATGCAGGAAATTCGCTATGATTATATCCTTGGAAATCCGCCTTTTATAGGCTCCAAGCTGATGACCCAGGATCAGCGCGACAAAATCAAGCTCCTTTTTGGAAGCAATGGCGCCGGAGTTCTTGATTATGTTTGCGGATGGTATCTGAAAGCCGCGCAATATATGAAAGCCAATCCGGAGAATTACATTACCCGCACTGCCTTTGTATCTACAAACAGCATCGTACAGGGAGAGCAGGTAGCCATATTATGGGGAAAACTGATCCTTCAGTATAATATGAGAATTCAGTTTGCGCACCGGACTTTCAAATGGAGTAATGAGGGAAGAGGCGTAGCAGCAGTATACTGTGTTATTGTATGTTACGGCACACAGGATATTCCTAATAAAACCATTTATGATTATGAAACACCAAAATCAGAGCCGATGTCCATTGAGGCCATAAACATTAATCCATATCTGGTAGATGCAGGCAACATAGTGATCGAGAAAAGAAGCAAGCCTATATGTAAGGTGCCAGAAATGAGTTTTGGAAATATGCCATTAGATGGGGGCCATTTATTGTTATCCGATGAGGAGAAAAGAGATTTGGAAACTCGTGAACCTGATGCCAAGAAGTTTATTAGACCTTTGATTAGCGCTTATGAGTTTTTGAACGGGCTAAAACGATGGTGTTTATGGTTGGAAGAGGCCTCACCCGATGAACTCAGGAAAATGCCCATGGTGCTTGAAAGAATTAAGGCCGTGAAAGTATTTAGAGAATCAAGTATTGCTCCCTCAACTCAGAAATTTGCGCTTACTCCAGCCCTTTTTCGAGACAGAAATATTCCAGAAACATCTTATGTGTTTATCCCGAGACATAGTTCTGAAAATAGAGGTATTATTCCATTAGACTATCTCTCACCCAAGAATATCATTTCTGATAGTTGCCTTTCTGTTCCTAACGCTACACTTTACCATTTCGGGGTACTAACCTCAAAAATGCACATGGCATGGGTGAAATATGTATGTGGCCGGTTGAAAAGTGACTTTAGATACTCTAAAGATATTGTTTATAACAACTATCCCTGGCCAAAGAGTCCGGCACAAAAGGATGTGGAAAAGATAGAGCAGCTGGCTCAGGCCGTACTCGATGCCCGGGCAGTGTTCCCGGGCAGCTCCTTAGCCGATCTGTATGATCCTATCTCCATGCCTCCAGCGCTGAGCAAAGCGCATCATGCACTTGATGCTGCGGTGGATAAGCTCTACCGTCCGCAGGCCTTCCCTGATGAGCGCCGCAGAATCGAGTACCTCTTCGGACTCTATGAGCAGTATACAGCAGACTTATTTGTGAAGAAAAAGACAAGGAAATCTGTCAAAAATAAATAACTACGGAGAGGTACCAAATGTCACCTCCTCTCCCATTTCCGCTTTTCCCTGCTTACCCAATCCAAAGCTCCGGCTTAGGCTATAATTTTGCAAAGACGCTTGCGTTGGATGGATCGCTATCTGCTTTGTGCGGATAAAGGCCTGTCCTGTAAAAATTTAGCATGAGAAAACTGCTCACTCAAATCTGCCGCGTACTCGTCGGCGTACTCTTTATCCTCTCGGGATGGATCAAAGCCAATGATCCCATGGGATTCGGCTATAAGCTCGCCGAGTATTTTGACGTCTTCGGAACTACCTTCTTCGTTCCGTATGCGGCCTGGATTGCCATGGCCATCTGCGTATTCGAGATATTCCTCGGCGTGGCGCTGCTGGCGGGTGCTTTCCGCAGATTTACGATGTGGAGCCTCCTCGGGTTGATGGTCTTTTTCCTGTTCCTCACCTTCTACTCCGCCTATTTCAACAAGGTAACTGACTGCGGATGCTTCGGGGATGCGCTGCACCTCAAGCCCTGGCAGTCCTTCCAGAAGGACGTGGTGCTCCTGATTCTGATCCTGATTCTGTTCTTCAACCAGCGCTATATACAGCCCCTCGGAGGCTCGGAGCGTACGGCCGAGGCCATCAGCTACGGAGGCGTCGCGCTCAGCCTTGTCTTTACGCTCTACTGCTATCTCTACCTTCCGGTCGTGGATTTCCGCCCCTATGCTATCGGAAAAAATATCCGCGAGCAGATGACCGTTCCGCCCGGCGCCCCAACGGACTCCTTTGACATGACTTTTATCTACCACAAAGGCGATAAGGAGTTTAAGTTCAAAATGGACGAGCTTTCCAAAATTGACTCTACCTATAAATACGATACTACCCTCTCCGTACAGGTCAGGGAGGGATATAAGCCTGCCATTCATGACTTTGTCATCAATAGTCCGAAGGGCGAGAAGATGTCCGACAAATTCCTTGAGGAAACCGGCTACCGCCTGATGATTGTCCAGTATGACCTCAACCTGTCCGATACCCGCGCACAGAAGCGTCTTAATGAGCTGGTAGATAACCTCATCGGAAGCTATCCCGATCTGCATATCTGGCCGCTGACGTCTTCATCCGATGACCTGATTCAGCGCTACCGCACGGAAAATCATGTGCCTTATCTGTTCTATCTCTCCGATGGCGTGATGCTTAAAACAATCATCCGCTCCAATCCTGGACTCCTGCTGCTCAAAGGAAACGAGGTCATCGATATGTGGCCCGGGCGCCATCTGCCGAGCGCCGATCAGATTGCCCGCGAGATGAGGTAAAAAGGCTGAGATTATCTATATCTTTGGCTGATTTTTAGGATTTTGAGCCTGACAGAAAAAAGTATCTCCCTGCTGAAAGCGGTATATCGCCATTATGATACGCCTCCGGCAAAAGTGAAGATCGAAAATCTGCGCTTTTATATGGTCTCCAATATAGCACAGACGGTGGCCTGGATGGCGCACGCGCTATGGATGCTTATTTTCCTGTACCTCGGCTATATGGATCTGGTACGGATTGAATTCCTCAGCATCCTGATCTTTGTCGTCTGTATTCAGCTGAACAGGAACGCACGGCACATGATCAGCATGGCATTTTCGCTTACGGAAATCGTCATCCACCAAATTGTGCTCAGCCATTTCCTCGGATGGGATGCCGGCTTCGAGTATTATATTCCGGTGACGGCGATTTTCCCTTTCCTCCTGCCCAACGGAAGCAGGTTCTGGAAATTCAGCCTGCTGGCGATGTGTATCGCCGGATACTTTTATGTGGAATACTTTATCCGGAAGTCCGCTCCGGTGTATTCCCTGCCGCAGGGCTGGCTGATGTATTTTAATATCAGTAACATACTGACTTCCTTTGCCCTGTTTGCTACCTGGGCTATTTATCTGACCTTCGCCGTGAACCGGTCTCAGGCACTGATCAATAAGGAGCGTCAGGAACTGGCGGAAATAGAAAAGGAGGCGGAACGTGCTGAAAACATCAGGCTTCTGGAGCTGAAAGAGCGTGACAAAGAGATCTTCCAGCTGCGTAACATAGAGCTTAAAAAGAGCTATGACGAGCTGAAAACAGCGCAGGTGCAGCTGGTGCAGCAGGAAAAAATGGCCTCGCTGGGGCAGATGACTGCCGGAGTAGCCCATGAAATCAACAATCCGATTAATTTTGTCAGCGGAAGCATCAAGCCCCTCCGGAGAGATTTTGATGATATCGTACAGCTGCTACAATATTATGCGGAAAAGCGCAGCGAATCAGAGATAGATACCCTGCGCGAAGAACTCGATATTAACTCCACGCTCGAAGAAATTCCCGAGCTTCTCCATACGATAGAAAAAGGCGCCGCCCGGACGGCAGAAATTGTGAAAAGCCTCCGCAACTTTGCGCGCTTAGATGAGGGAGGACGAAAAATCAGCCAGATCAACGAAGGCATAGAAAGCACGCTGATCCTGCTGCGGCAGAGCCTCGGGAGCCATATCGCCATGCACACGGAGCTAGGGGATCTTCCGGAAACGGATTGCAAGCCCGGACAAATTAATCAGATGCTTATTAACATACTGAATAACGCCATCCAGAGCATCACGGACGCAGGCGAGATCCACATCCGCTCCTGGGAAGAGAGGGGGCAGATCAACATCAGTATCCGCGATACCGGCTGCGGCATTCCGGAGGAAGCCCAGGACCGGATCTTCGACCCTTTCTTCACCCTACGTGACGTTGGCAAGGGGGCCGGACTGGGGCTAAGCGTGGCCTTCAGCATCATCGCCGAGCATCACGGCACCGTAGAAGTGATGAGTACAGTCGGAGAAGGCAGCGAGTTTGTCGTCAGCCTGCCGGTGGTACGGGGCTGAGGGAGGTGGGAAATTTTATCCATCATTTGCCTGTAAGGCTATATATTTGCACCATTAATCGTTAGAATGAAGCCAGTAATCCGCAAAACGACGTCCAAAGGCTCATTGTCTATAGCCAAGCCCACTAAAAAGAACGATGGGTTTAGTGCCGACTATGTTATAGATGCCTATGAAAAGGGACATAGAAACGGATTCAATGAAGCTACGGGAATTTTGCTAAACACCTTCCGGAGAAACATTAATGATGCTTCAAGATTAATAGGAACCATTCTCGGCCTGATGCATCAATACGGCATTAGCTACGAAACCCTCTATATCCGCGCAGACCTGATGACAATTGAAATCATCATTGCGATGCAGGAGCAGGAGTATTTAAATGACCAGCTACGGTCAGTTTATGAGCTTATTGCCGAGCATGAAGCTTCCGTGGAAGAATTCATGACCCTATCCATATCACTTCTTCCATTGAATGCATCCTTTGATGAGAACATCATCACCAGCGATGGCTTTATAAATTTCCCTGCTGTAAAAAATGGGAATTAGACTATCACAGGCACAGCATAATGAGACCATTCACTCCAACTAGCTATATTTGTACTACGATGTACGGAAGTATCAGGCAGCAGGGACTTTTCGAGCGCGAGAGGTATTGATGTGTTGAAAAAGCTGGGTACAGGTCTACTTTCTAAAATAATTTTGAACAAGGCAAAAGGGAGGATACTCTCGGGGCAACTGGCGCCACTGGAATTAGGTAGATAGTATGTAAATCAGTGCATTAATAATATCGCGCACAGGATATTTGCGTTTTCTTTGGTGGTTAATAAGTTTTTCGATAATTTGCCACTAATAACCGGTTATGTCGTTGATACATAATTCAGTTACTTGACCTGATTCCTTTTCTTAAAAATTCATTATCAAATTTTATGCGGGCTCCTAAAGCGAAGGCCGAACCAGCTTCAAAACCGTACTCAAACCTTTTCACCTTAGTGCTTACCGGGGCATTGGCCATCGTAGGAGCCTATTTGGCCCAATGGCAGAAAAGCGATGACGAACTCGCGCTCAGCCGGGAAAAATTCCAATCCGAACTCATCTTGAAGGCGCTCGAATCTACGTCCGACAGCGTGCGGGTAAAGTCCTTGAAACTGCTTGTCCACGCCAACTTAATCAAAGACTGCATCACCCGCGATAGCCTCACGAAATACTTGGTCACATTGGAAAAAGAAAAGATTTCCACGCCCCAATTCTCCCCAGCCGCCAAATCCTTGCCGGAGCACATCGTGGAAGGGGATCGGGTTTACATCCTGAGCGGCAAGCTCAATGACCCTGACTTGCAAGTTTGGAAAGATAAAATGACAGCTCTTCAATTCAACGTGGTCGGGGCAAAAACACATATCGACCGGGAACGGGTCGATTGGCCCGAAATACGTTACTTCTACGACTCAGATGAGCAGCAAGCTGAAATTCTCGCTAACCGTATGCGGGAGAGTAAGCCGGGCGACGCGCGCATAAAAGCCAAGCGCTACTATGACCTTCGTGTTAATCCGGGCTATTTTGAAATCTGGCTGGGCAGGGAGCCTTAGCACCTGTCTAAAATGTGTCTCCCCCGCCACTTTGAGTCTGCATTTGACTATTAGCCAAATATTGGGTATGTCTAAATGTCGCAAACACCTCGGAGGTTTTGGACGAGCCCAAGCACTTTTCAGACACACCATAAATGATTAAGGCATTTTTTAGACCTGTTCGGACTGCCTTACCGTCCACTAAGAAATATGTATATTTTGCGAGGGAGGCTACTGCGCGGCTAATTGGCGCAAAGCCTATTAAGATCGTCTTTACCTCCGGAGCGACCGAGGCCGCAAACTTGGCCATTCCCGCTCTTGCTGCTTATCTTTGCGCTACTATGTACGGAAGTATCAAACAGGAACTGGCCAGGGAGCTGGATAGCATCAGGGAGCAGGGACTTTTCAAGCGGGAAAGGGTCATTACCAGCGATCAGGCGGCGGAGATTACCATCGCCGGTGGAAAGCAGGTCATCAATTTCTGCGCGAACAACTACCTCGGACTCTCCTCGCATCCGCGGGTAATCCAGGCAGCCAAGTCGGCCATTGACTCCCATGGCTATGGAATGTCCTCGGTGCGCTTCATTTGCGGCACGCAGGACATCCACAAGGCGCTGGAAGCCAAGCTCGCCGAATTCCATAGTACGGAGGATACCATCCTCTATGCGGCCTGTTTTGACGCCAATGGAGGCGTATTTGAGCCGCTCCTCGGCGAAAACGACGCGATTATCTCCGATGCCCTGAACCATGCCTCGATTATTGATGGCGTCAGGCTCTGTAAATCAGAGCGCTACCGCTATGCGCATAATGATATGGCCGAGCTGGAGCAGCGCCTCCAGGAATCCCAACACTGCCGATTCCGGATGATTGTCACCGATGGCGTATTTTCCATGGATGGCACCATAGCACAATTGGATAAAATCTGCGATCTGGCCGATAAATACGACGCATTGGTGATGGTGGATGAGTGCCACGCCGCCGGATTTATGGGCAGCAAAGGGCGCGGATCGGTGGAGCATTGCGGCGTCACCGGACGGGTTGATATTATCACCGGAACGCTCGGCAAAGCCCTCGGCGGAGCGATGGGCGGCTATACGACGGGACGCAGGGAAATCATCGAGATGCTCAGGCAGCGCTCGCGTCCGTATCTGTTCTCGAACTCTCTGGCACCGAGCATTGTAGGGGCCTCCTTGGAGGTGCTGAATGTCCTGACGGAGTCCACCGAGCTACGTGATACTCTCGAGGAAAACGTCCGCTATTTCCGTGCGGAAATGGACAAGCGCGGCTTTGACATCAAGCCCGGCACCCATGCCATCTGTCCGGTGATGCTCTATGACGCCCCGCTGGCACAGAAAATGGCCGACATGCTGCTTGAAGAAGGCATCTATGTTATCGGATTCTTTTATCCGGTGGTGCCCAAAGGACAGGCCCGCATCCGTGTGCAGATTTCCGCCGGACACACCCGCGCGCATCTGGATCAGTGCATTGCAGCCTTCACCAAAGTGCGGGACGCAATCAGCGCCGAAGCGTAGGACGGGTAGCCGATAGAGCATCGATGATTGTGGCGGACGGTGGCCTTTCCGGCAGAAAGCGTCTTAGCCTCCGCGCGAGGATGTATCTCCTGAGCCTTGTCCCGCACTCAGGCGTCAATATCAAGACTATACCTCAGCTGTTTGTGAAAGAATAATCCTATATTTGGACGCATGAAGCTCGCAAAATTTGTCAGCGTATTAGGGATCGGACTGCTGATCCTATTGGGTCTGGAGGCTCCGGCGCAATCTGTATGGCCGTATAAGTCAGCGGTGAAAACGATCTATGGAACGGATTCCTTGGGCCGACCCATGTACAAGTACAATGTTGATACCCTTACATCAGATACGGGGCGAAGGCAAATTATAGACATAGGATGGAAGAATGAGGGTGCTTATCACTTTAAGGCAGATTCATTTATTCCGGCCAATAGAGATACCTCCCTATATGACGCCACAGGATGACTCATTCGCTATGCCCATTGGGATCGCTTTGCAGCAGATACGCTTCCTGCACAATTAGACAGTACCACCTATACTGATGGGATCCGTTTTAAACAGCAAAGTACCCGCTTTTATAAGTATAATAGTTTCTACTATGCCTATACATCTGTTTGTTATAAAAATATAAATAATCAGGATAGCCTCAAACGGCAGTTCTATACCAGAGCAGAGCAGCTACCTTATTATGACTCCATCTTCCACTACACCGGCAAGCGGCTGGATAGTATAACTTTATATACGGCATCGAATAAAGGATACAGGATTTATAGCTCCGTTCACTATTATATCCCCACTAAAGACTCGGTTATTATAAGACAATACTGGACAGATACAACCGCCTCTCATAAGCTGATACAGCTCATCAGGCAGAGGTATGATTCTAACAATAATCTGATATATGCGGCAACCTTTGGTGATAAGAATTATCCCGGTGGATCGGTTCATCTCTATAAATATAATGCACTGGGAAAGCTTATTTACGATGATTACCGGGCACAGTACAATCATAGCTGGAGTGATACTTTAAAATTCAAGCCGGATCTGGTTAATACTTATAAATATACATACGACTCTACAGGCGCTATCAGCAAAATATTCTTAAAAGCATATACTAATAACTATTGCTCAGGTGCCCAGCTCACTACCTACTCCTATGCCCGATATACCGCCACACCAGAGCCTGAGCTACCCGCTCCCTCACCCTCATTCCGCATCTATCCCAATCCGGCCGGATCAGCGGGTATATGGCATATCTCCGGAGCAGGCGCGGGTGCATCTTATCAGCTATTGGATATTACAGGCCGCGTAAGGCATCAGGGACAGGTCAGCGGCTCAGGGGCTGCCGATATCGAAGCCACAACGCTCGCTGCGGGGGTATATCTCCTGAGGATCAGAGGCCAGAGCCGGATGCTCATCCGGTAGATGCATCCGCAAGGGAGCCCCGCTACGCCAGAGGATCGTTCAGCTCCGGAACCGTATGCGGCTTCTCGCGTATAAATACAGCCTTGAGCTTGAGGAAGTGCCGCTCCATAAGCTGGAAGCTCGCCCAGGATACCCCAACCGTCAGGGAAAGGAACAGCAGCAGGAACAGCCCCTCGGTCGCTATGTTATGACGGATGCTGGACTCCGGAACAATCATTAACATAAGCGCCAGAATCGGATAATGATACAGATACATCCCATAGCTGATTTTACCGATAAAGACCAGCATATTATTCTCGAATATGCGCCGGAAAGGGATGCTCCCGATACAGGCCAGAATCAGCGCCGCGGAGGTAAAATTGACCAACGTCACCTGCCAGGCATAGCGCAGATTCATCAGCAGATAGGGCGTATCGGTTTTGACCTGTTTGGCCGGGACATCAAATCCAAGCGTATTCGGATTCAGGTAGCCTCCGCCTTTGCGGAAAGCATACAGCACTAACAGTCCGCAGAACAGCATAACACCGGAGAGGATCCAGAACAGCCGTGCCGGACGACGCAGGTCCACCAAGCTGAACAGTACCAAGCAGCCGCCCAGCGCCAGCGAGTCAATCTGAAAAACCGTATTTTTATAGATATTCAGTCCCAGCAGAAAAGTGCTGGTTCCCTGAGCCTTGAAGTATTCCACAAACAGGATTCTGAGAAAAGGAATCGCGATCACTACACAGGCTAAGAGAATCTTGAGCTTCTTTGGAGAGAGAAAAAATACCAGGAAAGGGAAAACGATATAATACTGTTCCTCAACCGATAGCGACCACAAATGGGCTACAAAAGGAGAATCATTGATCGGGATCCCCAGCGCCTGATTGATCACCGACTGGAAATTGAAGGTATAGGTCAGCAGCAGTGCCGCGTTCCGCATCAGTACCTCATGCAATACATCCAGCTGATAGATATGCCGGTGCTGGATAATGAAGCTATACACAATCAGCACGCCGAAGAGCAGGAACAGATAGAGGTAATAGATCGGGAAGATGCGCAGGAAGCGCTTGATATAGAAATGCGAGATGAAATCCTTGTAGGGCTTGGACTTATCCTTGACCAATATGCGGGTAATGAGGAATCCCGAGAGGACAAAAAAGATATTGACTCCGATCCATCCAAATCCGAGGTGCAGGCGCATCGTCGCCGGCCAGTGATAGAAGATCACGCTCAGCACGGCGAGGGCACGCAGCCCATCGAGTGACTTAATATATCCCGTATCCTGACTTAAAGGCTTCATCTGTTGATATTGTCTGCGAAATTAAGGCTTTAAGCCCATCGCAGGATGCTATTGCGGGAAAGAGTCCGCCTGCTCGTCCGCAGACACCAGATTTCCGCCCTTGCGCGGGGGATGGAGGTGGGTATGGATGCTGCCCGGGGGTTGAAACCCCGCACTACGCATGGCTCCGTCCCTACGGGACTCAAAATCATTTGCGCAGGTGTGTTTGCGCGAGCACGTGGTGGGATTACAAATCCCGCCGAGCGTGTAGGGGACGGGCTAAGGATTGTGCTCGATAGGCCTTGCAGGCGTTTAGGTCATAAATGCATAAATATCTAAGCTGTCATTTCGAGGGTGGGCTATGGTGACCTTGCGGCCTTCAAGCCGCTTGAGAACCTTAACCGCCCGAAGAAATCTCAGACCCGCGCGGAGCACGTTCGCTAATTCCAGAGGCGGAGATTTCTTCGGTCGGCTTTGAAGGCCTCCCTCGAAATGACAGATCTTATTATTGAATGTACGTAGATAGATTTGACCGGAGTTGACTCCATTAATATCCTAGGCTGTCATTTCGACTGGAGTGATGGTTCCGCCGCATTCAAGCGGCCTTAGGAACCTTCACGAAACGGAGAAATCTTCAGAGCAAAGAGGGATCGGCGTATTGTCCTGCGGGCATCCACAAACCCCTACGTGGTGCACCTACACGTCCGCCCTACACGCTCGGCGGGATTTATAATCCCGTCGCCGGCAAATAAAGGGATTTGTAATCCCGTCTATCACGCCCCCACGCATTTCCAGCCCCAAGAGCATCGGCGTATTCGATCTCCTACGGATTCCATTCAACTGCGGGCTGTAACTTTGTCCGATGCGCAAGCCTATGGCAACCCGACTGATAATGATGCTGATGCTCCTCGGCGCTATATCAGCCTGCAAAAAATCGGACCCGGTTCCGGCAAATCCTTCTCTATCAAAAGGAAACATCGTCTATATATCTGCGGAGGGCGGATTCAATCACGGCAATGCCGAGCTGAGCCTGTATGATCCCCTCAGTAAAACAGTGCTCAATAACCGATTCAAATCCGCCAACGGACGTCCTTTAGGCGATGTCCTGCAATCCATGACCTCCGCCGGAGCCGGTACCGGCGTCCTCTACTTGGTCGTCAATAATTCGGGGAAAATAGAACTCATCAGCGATAGCAGCGGAAAGTCCTTCGGCAGCGTCCCTGGATTCACATCACCGCGCTATATGGTGCGGAATGAATCGGCAGCCCCCTCCCGAAATATCTGGTACGTCAGTGATCTATATGCCAGCGGCGTTTGGGAAGTAGATATGTTACAGCAGAAAATCCTCCGGAAAATACCGGTCCCCGGCTATACCGAGCAGATGAGCTTTGCCGCATCCGGTGCCACCTCCCTCAATGAGCTGTTTATCTGTGGCGTCAAGCGGAACAAGGTCTATGTCCTCAATACCAATACCGATCAGCTGATCGACTCCATCCCGACCGGACGCGAGCCGCAATGGATCTGCGCCGACCGGTCTGGATTCCTCTGGGTACTCTGCAATTATTACGCACGGACAGAGCCGGCCCAGCTCCTTCGCATCAATGCCGCCACCCATCAGGTCACCCATACCCTCAGCTTCCCCGATGCACAGCGCAATCCCCGCAGGCTGAGCATCAACACCAGCCGCGATACGCTGTATTTCCTCGACCAGGGCGGCATCTACCGGATGTCCATCACCGACCTTGCGCTGCCCTCGGCGCCCCTCATCCCCGCCCAGGGACGTAATCTCTATAGCCTCGGACTCGACCCTTTCCGACATGAGCTGTACGTCTCCGATGCCCTTGATTATCAACAGGCCGGTATCATCTACCGCTATTCCCTGACCAGCCTCACACAAACCGATAGCTTCCGCGCCGGCGTCATCCCCGGTGACTTCTATTTCCGAAAATAGCGGTTTAATTAAGAGGTAATAGTTAAGAATTATGAGTTATTAATTATGAGGTGCATTATACGTGCCCTACATCTCCACACGTGCCTCGCGCCGACCATCTAAGGGCGTCCGCCAAAGCGCTCGACGGGATTTGTAATCCCGTGCCGGATATAGAATAGGGATTTGTAATCCCGTGCCCCTTCCTTCCACGCGCTCGCGCGAAGTGTTCCGTAGGGACACTCGTGTGTATGAGATATAGGCAGTCTCCAGACTGCCGTCTCTGTTTTGCGGGTTTGGTTTGCGGGTCAGCAGTCTGGAGAAGCTGTTATTTGGTACACACGAGTGTCCTTTGCTTGAAGGCAAAGAACACTTCGCGCGAGCGCATGGATGCCCGGCGACGGGATTATAAATCCCGTCGAGCGTGTAAGGGCGGCGCATGTAAAGGTCAGCGCATAATAGCGGCGCGGTGGAATTGTGGAGGTCAATGCATTCAGCCCCGTAGGGACGCTGATGTTTGTAGCGCAGGGTTTCAACCCTGGGAAAAGCATGAGTAAATTATAAGAGTCCCGTAGGGACGGTGACGTCAGTCTGTGTAAGCAAAATAACAAAGACAACAGTGTCGCCCCGCTGGGGCTATTATACAAAACACACACGTTTTACCCGGGTTTGAAGGTGCCGCCCCGCTGGGGCTCAAATTGTTACCTTGGACGGTTTTTCTACAGACAGTCCGCCCCTACGGGGGCTGAATGCATTTGACTGCGTAGTGGCGGACGGGATTACAAATCCCTCTACTTGCCCGGCGACGGGATTATAAATCCCGCCGAGCGTGTAAGGGCGGACGCGTAGGGGTTTGTAAAGGTCAGCGCATAACAGCGGCGCGGTGGAATTGTGAGGTCAATGCTTTGAGTCCCGTAGGGACGGAGCTATGAGTAGCGCGGGGTTTCAACCCCGCGGGCTTATACACCAAATTCCGTAGGGGTAGCCCTTGTGGCTACCCGCACAACGACACGCCGTTCCTCTTGCGGATGAAGATGTCTCCATTGCTGGGGTCATTACACGCCCAATCCCACACACAAAACCGGATACGCCCATGATTTCCCTATTTTTCCTTAATTTCGGATGTGTATGCAGATATATCAGTGCAGGAGCCGCAGGCTCGGGAAGGTTTGGGGGCTGATGCTCATCATGTTATTGGGCATCACTACGCTGGGCTACGGTCAGAAAGCGGAAGAAGCCTTCAAAAAAGGATTGCGGAAGCTGGAAAAAGAGGATCAGAAGGGCGCGATGAAGGAGTTTGATGAAGCCATCAAGCTCAAGCCGGACTATACCGATGCGCTGTATAATCGTGGAACGCTCAGATTTTCAATGAATGACCTCAAGGGCGCCATCGAGGATTTTGATGCGGTGCTGAAGGCGAATCCCGAGTTTGGATCGGCACTGATGAACCGTGCGGCGGCCAAAGGACGTCAGAAGGACTATGCAGGCGGCATGGCCGATCTGGATCAGCTGCTGGAAATGCGTCCGCACAATGCGAAGGCGCTGCTGATGCGGGGACAGATGCACGTCGGCATGAAAGAAAAGGATGAGGCGTGTCAGGATTTCTCACATGCCGCGGAGCTGGGCGAGCGTTCTGCGCTGCGTCAGGTGGAGATGCTGTGCCTGAAGCCGGGTGCCAAGTCAGGGATCAGTCCCCTCACGGAGACGCTGTTAATGGAATGGCCTCAGGGCAATGAGATTGT
>JBBRLW010000003.1:0-19639 GCA_038231115.1 Bacteroidia bacterium | reverse complement strand
TCAGCGCATTACCTCCCGTGGTTGTTTCCGGAGAACCAAACATGACTCCAATTTTCTCACGGAGCTGGTTGATAAATATACATATACAATTGGTCTTGGAGATGCTCGCCGTCAGCTTGCGCAGCGCCTGAGACATCAGGCGTGCCTGCAATCCCATTTTGGAGTCTCCCATGTCGCCTTCCAGCTCCGCACGCGGAGTCAGGGCAGCTACGGAGTCAATAACAATTACGTCAATAGCTCCGGAGCGGATCAAACTGTCTGCGATTTCGAGTGCCTGCTCGCCATCATCCGGCTGTGAAATCAACAGATTGGCCGTATCGATATGGAGCTTTTCCGCGTATGCCTTATCAAAGGCATGCTCGGCATCCACCATAGCGACCATTCCGCCGGCTTTCTGCGCCTGAGCCATAACGTGCATGGCCAGCGTTGTCTTACCAGATGACTCCGGTCCATATATCTCGACGATACGTCCCTTGGGAAGTCCGCCCGTACCGAGTGCGATATCCAGCGTCAGCGATCCTGTGGAGATGACCTCGATATCCGCGAGCTTATTATCGCTCATACGCATGACGATGCCCTTTCCGAAGCTCTTTTCGAGCTTGTCGAGGGTCAGCTGAAGCACTTTCTGGCGTTCGGCGGTGGTGCCTCCTACGGAGACTTCTTTCGATTCCTTGTTTTTATCTTTTGCCATATAGATTATTGTCGCTTGAAAACTAAGTCCGAAAATACTGCTTTTCAGCGGAGAACAAAGTTTGGTAAAAATATTGTCATTGACAAATTTTTTGCCAAAAAGTTGAAATCCGGAAAATAATCAGCCGCGGAAAAAGGATTCAAAACATTGATTTTCAATAAGCGTCAGGGCAAATATCAGTCCTAATCCAGTACAGGAAGGCTTTTCTTGAGCTTTTATGGGAAAATTCGCCGCGCTCATTCCTGGATCCGATTGGACAGTCTCTAACTTCCTCCAGCACCGTATCTGTTGCGGAATCCTTTCTCGAAGCTTGAGCCTATTGGAAAATCCTTGTCAAATGCCTGGACGGTTTTCCCGCGGGCGGCACTGATCTTTTTCAGCGGCAAAATATAAGAGCGATGAATCCGGATAAAATCTGCGGCCGGAAGCATGTCCAGCACCGCCTTCATCGTCATGCGGGCTACAATCGGATTGTTCCGCTCCGAGGTATAGATTTTAACATAGTCATCCAGCCCCTCAATATAACAGATGTCCTCCAGCACAATCCGCACAAGGCTGTAATCGGCTCTGATATAAATGACCTGCTCCGGGACCATCTGCGGCTTCCGGTACTGCTGGAAATCCAGTGCACGCTGCATCGCCTGGCTGAATCGATCATACGTGAAGGGCTTCAGCAGATAATCCAGTGCATTGAGATTGAATCCTTCTACGGCGTACTCCGCATAAGCCGTCGTGAAAATCACCATTATATCCTTGGGTAGCTCCTGATACAGGGAAAGTCCGGAGACAGATGGCATACGGATATCGAGAAATATCAGATCCACCGGATAGGTCTCCAGATACTTGAGCGCTTCCGTAGGGCGGGTAAATCCCTTACACAGCTCTGCATTGCCTGTCCTCTCACAAAAATTGGAGAGGATATCCAGCGCCAGCGGCTCATCATCAATGGCAATACATCGGATCATGACAGGCTAATTTTCAAATGAACAGAATAGGTATTATCACTTGTGTTAATATCCAGGGTATGCTTCCCGATATATAACATATTGAGCTGGTATCTGACATTATTGAGTCCCATGCCCGTAGAGGCAGATTCTTCCTCTGTTATATCAACTATTTTATTGATGACCCTCAGCTCCAGCATCTGATTTTTTATTTCAATCCGGATGTCTATTGCGCAATCCTGCTCGGGATTGACGCCGTGCTTAAAGGCATTTTCCACAAAAGGAATCAGCAGCAGCGGTGCGATCCGCAAATGACCCCTTTCACCGGAGAGCTGATAGCTCAGGGCGAAATCCCTGCCGAGGCGCAGACGCTGCAGCGCAACATAATTCGATATATAGTCCAGTTCCTTGCCCAACAGTACATACTGCGCATGGGCTTCGGAAGTGATATAGCGCATCATTCCGGAGAGCTGTACAACAGCTTCCGGTGCCTGATCCGATTTGTTGACCGTCAGGCTGTAAATACTGTTCAGGGTATTGAACAGGAAATGCGGATTCATCTGCGCTTTGAGAAAAGACAGCTCCGCATTGAGCTTTTCCTTCTCGGAGCTACGCAGCCGGTGATTGATCCGCAGGCTCAGCGAGACAAAAGCAGCACTCAGGAAAGCAAACAGCGTCCGGGAAAGCTCGTGCAAACCGAATCCCCGCGGAGGTCCGAAATTAGACCCTGAACCTGCTCCGTGCGGAGGTTCCGGAGGCTTGACATGAATCAGCTCAAAGGGGATATAGGTGATCAGCAGCAGCGCTCCAAGGGAAAGCACAAGATAGCCCGCGTACTTTTTCCGGAAGTATAGCTCCGGAACTAGATAAAAATAGCTTCCGTAGAAATACATCAGCGTCATCAGGGCGGAAACCATATTCCGGAGCGTCATCGGGCAAATCCTGCCGAGCCGGTCAATGATCGGCGGCGGATCAATGATCAGGGGCAGACATACAAAGCTGAGAGATGCGAGGATCCAGATGAGGCTGTTTTGCCACTTTGGCCTATTCATCCCGCTAATATCCGATCTTATTTGGCAGCAAAGCGCTTAAGCAAGCCCTTTTCGGTGAATGTGTCTCTAATTGAGGAGAAAGCATGAGCAGAACGCTTTAGCGATTCAGCTCTGCCGATATTTCTCCTCATCGGAGTCAGGCGTAAACTACTCCTTCACAAGCTTCAGTACCTGAGGTACCTGATGTGCTCCGCTGATCTCTACCAGATACATCCCGCGAGCAAAAGCACTGATATCCAGGCGCTCCGATATTCCGTTGACTGACCTGAACTGATACAGCAAAGCGCCAGTAATACTACGAATACTGACCAATACATCCGACTGATTTACAGATATATATAATTCATTCGCCGCAGGATTGGGATAGAGCCTGAATGTTTTATCAGCAGAGTTGACCAGTACGTCTGCGTCGAGTCCTGTATATGCTCCGTAATTGCGATAGACGCGTTTGGACTCCGGTGCAAAGGATTTGGTCGAGTTATCCCAGCTCTCGGTAGTCCGCACCAGGTGATTGCCATTAGCATCATTGGTAAATAGTACACGGAATCCATTGACAATCCGGAATCTTGAAGCTGACGCGTTGTACTGCTCCTCGGTACCCAGCACCTGATTTCCCTCCGCATCATAATTATTGACGGCGCGGTAGAGAGAGTCGAATTTGGAGCTTCCCATGTTGTACTCAAATACGGTGAAGGTATTGGAGCCATACGGCTGTGCCTTATAGATGATCTTTTCCGTAGGCATGCCCATAACCAAATCAGAATCTGTGCGGACAAAATCCTCATTTGTCCATATATAATTCAGGCTGAGGGTATCACTCCATTTCATGGCTACCGGATCATACTGTTGCAGAACGGTACGCTTGATATGGCGTTTGGCGAAATTATCCCATACAATCTTCGTGTAGCGGAAATCATTATACTTCGGCCCGCTGCTGCTGACATCGTACGTCAGCGAATCGGTATAGCCTTTTCCTTTGATTGACGGCCAGGTGAGTACAGTAACGCTGGAGCTATCAAACTGATTCGTTGTCGGATTCCAGCTAAAGGTGAAGCGGCGGGTATAACGTCCCTGAGCATCATATTTTTTTGTGAATTTAGCTCCGGACTCTATTGCGAAATTAATCCCATCAGTCGTTTTTTCTGTAATGCTGAAGGACTCATCATTGCTGGAGTCATACTCCGTCTTCAGCCGGATCGGATGATCATAGCCTGTCCCCTTGGCCGGAAAGATCAGCTGCAGGATAGTGCGCTGGCGGCTATCGTACTGTAGGGTCGAGTAAAATAAGTTCGCAGACTTGCTGGTATCCGTAACCACTACGGAGTCCACCAGTCCGGATTTATTATAGTGGAGTCTGGAAGTCTGCTTATAATCATACTTATTAGTATATTGATAGTCAAGTGCATATAACGGGCGCTGTACGGTAGTCTTGTTTACTGCATTTTGAGGACTATGTACTGCCGGCTTCGGATAAAGCTTCCGTATAGAGGATGCCTCCAGCTGAGCAATGTTGTAGAAGCTGCTGACCGTCAGCAGGAGCAGACTGAGTTTTTTAATCATAATCGTGATACTATTTTTTGGCTAAAAGCAAATATACTGATATACCCGTCAATAATCTCACGGGCCATACCGATTTCCTCAGGGCTTGAACTTTGCACTTGCGGCAGCGGATGCGTTTGCTACACTATATAATCCTTCTTACACTACTCAGTGCCTGCCCGGATCTCTTTGCGCAGCAGCATCTCCTGACTTCCTCTGCCCTGAAAGTCGTCACGCTGCAATCGGAGCAGAAGTTTTATATCAATTCCCAGATGCGCCCTCTCGGACGCTCACGGGTATTTGTCCCTGTACATCTGCCGCCCAATACCGTAGCCTGGTGCTATAAATATGCTGCCTTCAGAGATGAAAAGGACGCCAAAAACGTGCTGGGTGCCATCCGTATTGCCGTGCAGCTAACCCGACTGATTGATCAGAATGCAGGACTCATCGCCGCCGCATTAGAGCAGCTTGCCCAGCCTCCGGGCGGAAATGTCTGCGATCTATACCTCATGGATACCGCCGCATACAAAGGATTCTTCGAGACCAATTTCTTCGGACTATATGCCAACACCCGTCCGGAGTATATTAAGGAAGGAACACGGGAAAATTTCGCTTCCGGAGTAGTTTCGGTACAGTCTGCGAATTATCAGAATGGCAATTATTTTATCGGCATACGCAATCCCGATCCCCTGTATGGCCTGCACGTGGTGATAGAAGTAGCGGCTATAGTACAGGATCCTGCCTCCCGAAGCCTGGTTCCGGCAGGCAAAGATCTCCGCAGCCTGAAGCTTACCGAGAGGCAGGCACTCGGCAGCCGGATTCTTGACAAGGCCGTAGGGGCCTCCGGTGGCGTAGATGCCATCAAAAAGCAGAATCAGCTGATGATGTATGGTATCATGACCAATAAACTGGGAGATAAGCCGGCAAGGCTCTGGTATAAGCTCCCCGATTATCAGCGGATAGAATCAGAAGGACGAACTATTAGCGTCAGGGGAGACAGCCTGATCTACACTACTTCCCGGGAAGAGGATGCCTTTTCCGAAGAAATACAGGTCAATTTTCCGATGCGGCTCTATAATCTGATGGCGGACTATCAGGAGCTGCACATTAATCCGGAATATACCGAGATTGAGCGAATCAAGCTCCGTGACTGCTATAAAGTCAAGTTTGCGTATCAAAAGAGCGTCGATTATCTCCTGATTGATACCGCGACGCTTCAGCTGAGGATGTACCGCCATAATGTTCATCATACTTTCCGAACCCAGAATATCTCAGAGGATTATTACGCGGACTATGAACAGCAAAGCTCAGGCGTTAATTTTCCAAAATATATTGAGCATCGCCGGAAAAAAGCTTACACGCGGTTCCTTATCAGGAACATTATGTCCGAGCCGAGCCTGAGAGACAGCTTCTTCTATGGCAAATAGCAGTCATGCGTCTGGTGTAGAAAATCATCCGGATTTTACCGGAAAATGCTAATTTCGGAGCTAACAATATAAACAATTATCTATGAGCAAAATGTATCCGGTTGTCCATTTCGAGATGCCTTCCTACGACATGAAACGCATGACTGACTTCTACGCACAGGCCTTCGGGTGGGAATCCCGGGATCTAGGTGCGGATATGGGTGGCTATAATTTGGTCACAACCGCTGAGACAGACGAGGCCGGCGTACCTCAGGAGCGGGCACGCATCAACGGCGGATTCTTTTCGCATCATGAGGGCGCTGCGCTGACCCATCCTTCTTTAGTCATCGGCGTCGATGATATCCATGCAGCCATCGAGCGCGTCCGCACCGCAGGAGGCACAATTATGGGCGAGCCAATGGAAATCCCGGGCTTCGGCATGTATATCTCCTTTGTTGATACCGAAGGCAACAAGTCCAGCATCATGCAGCCTCTAATGGCTGAGTAAGCTAAGCAAGTATGGCTTATCTGGAAAATTCAGATTAGGATCAGCTATGACAGATAAAAACTGATTTTATCTGTCAGCTTATTACAGACCAGATAATTAGGGAAACAGATCGCATCTCAATAGTAGCTGCCTTCCTTCCAAAATCCGTTGTTTGGATTATTCTCCATACGCCTGATTTCAGTCCTATCCATTATCTTTGCGGACTATGGCAACGACCGCAGATTTTAAGAACGGATTAGTCCTTGAGTACAATAACGATTTGTACAAAATTACTGACTTTCAGCACGTAAAGCCCGGAAAAGGTCCGGCATTCGTGCGCACCAAGCTCAAAAGCATGACCAACGGTAAGGTACTTGATAATACCTTCACTGCCGGAGTCACAGTACAGACAGCTCGGGTGGAAACACGTGAATATCAGTATCTTTATGAGGAAGAAGATGGATATATCTTCATGAACAACGAGAGCTTTGAACAGGTAAGCATCGCCCAGGATCTGATTGAGAACTGGGACTTGCTGAAAGAAGGTCAGCAGGTATTCGTGATGTGGTACGCCGAAAAAGACGAGCCGCTATCCGTAGAGCTTCCTCCTTTTGTAGAGCTGCTCATTACCTACTCCGAGCCAGGCGTAGCCGGAAACACCGCAACTAATGCTTCCAAGAATGCAACTGTTGAGACCGGAGCCATCATTCAGGTTCCTTTATTCATCGAGCAGGGAGAGCTGATCAAGGTAGATACGCGCACAAGAGCCTACGGAGAACGCGTCAAGACGAAATAATCCTTTTATATTTGCCGCAACAAAAGGCAGATCGTGTGTAGCAATACCCACTGAGAGTCAGAAAAAATTATATAAGATCATGGATTTCAAACAAATACAGGAACTCATACGCTTCGTTAGCAAATCGGGCGTGAACGAGGTCAGCATAGAGCAGGGCGATTTCAAGATCACCATCAAGACTCAGGAAGAGAAAGCTCATTTTCCGGGACAAATGCCTATGGATTATCATTTCCATGCGCCGCAGTCACAGATGCAGCATATTCAGCCCCAGGCTCCGATGATGGCATCGGCTATGCCTGCCATGGAAGCGCCCAAGCCTGCAGTAGCTCCAATTGCCGAGCCTGTCGCAAACACCGTCATGATCAAATCTCCGATGATTGGCACACTCTACCGCAAGCCCTCTCCGGACAAGGAAGTGTTTGTAAAAGTGGGCGACAAAGTCTCCAAAGGACAGGTTGTCTGCATCATCGAAGCGATGAAATTGTTCAATGAAATTGAGTCCGAGGTATCGGGTACCATCGTCAAGATACTATCCGATGATAATGCCCCGGTCGAGTTTGATCAGCCTTTGTTTCTGGTCGAGCAGGACTAATTCCTTAGATATAAATTATATCACAATAAAAAGCCCCCGATGATTGATATATCAATCATCGGGGGCTTTTGGTTATATTACGGAGAGTTTCTACCTCTTAATGAACTTGTGGAACTGGCTTCCGGCGGGGCTGCTGATTTCTATCAGGTACATTCCGACTGCTACGCTACTCAGATCAATGGTCTGGATTTGTGCAGCATGGGTACTCTGCTGATAGATCAGGCTGCCGCTCAGGCTACGGATACTGATCAGCGTGCTTTCCATAGGATGCGCCATGCGGATATTCAGCTCATTGGCTGCCGGATTCGGATATATGCTGATGCCGGAAGCTGGAGCAGATATCGCTTCCTCTACGGCATTCACTGTAATATAAGAGCGATACACATATTTGAGCTGTTTGGTAAACTGCATGTCTTTAGTACTCCAGTATAATACCTCATTCACTAAGTGATTACCGTTTACGTCATCCACAAACGTATTTTTAAAGCCGTTCTGAATTTCCAGTCCGGATCCGTTATTCTGCTCGAAAGTATATAATAGCTGTTCACCTTTGGAATTGTAGGTAGTTATTGTCCGGTAGGAAGTGTCAAAGGAAGAAGTAGCCGAGATATAATCAAGATTATAAACCACACTCGATCCATAAGGCCCTGACTCATAAATTGTTCTGTAGAGCGGCTGGTTTCCGGAAGCCGTAATGACCGAGTCAGTAAGTACATAATCGTTCCCGCTCCAGGTATAGGAGTCATAAGCGGTATCCTTCCAGGTTTTGCTTGCCGGCTGATATATCTGATAAGTGCTGCGTTTGATCTGATGCTTTGAGAAATCAAGCCATACAATTTTGGCTGATCTGTACAGATAATTCAATTGGCGTTTACCAGCGGAGTAATTATAGGTAAGCGAATCCAGATAGCCTGCGCCTTTGGTTGCAGGCCAGGTCATAACAGCCAGTGATATGGTGTCGAAGGCAGATTGCGCCGAATCTTTCGTAAGTGTAGCCCTTTCAAGGAGCCTGCCCTGTGCGTCTAATTTATCATGATAGGCATAGCTGAAGATATTATAGAAGGTTTTGCCATCTTTAGTTCCTTCCGAAGAAGTATAAACTTCTCCGTAGAGGGAATCATAGAGGAATGTTTTCCTTTTGGGGAAATTGAATCCGGCACCGGCGGGTTTTGCGGTATAGTATAGCTCCTGAGTTTCCCGTCCCTTTTTGTCGTATTTAAGTCCGACGGCGTAGATATTTCTGCCCGTAGCGGTATCGTATGCAGTAAGCGTATCTATCAGGCCGGATTTATTATAGTGCAGCTTGACCGTCTGGATATACTTGTAGTACGATCCCGTATACTGATATTTCAGATACATGAGCGGTTGCTGGGGAAGTACCTTGTACAGGCTATGTGACTCCGGTGCCAGAGCAGCCCTGCTCTGGTGGTGGAAGAATAGCTTTCTAAAGGGAGATTCTGCGGCAGATGCAGTGAAGCAGGAGCCGAAGCTGATCATGAGCAGGATCAGAACTGAAATTCGTTTTGCATTGATAGTCATATAATTTGATATTGGATTTTTCAAATATGTAGAATATCAACCGATATAGATTCAGTAAATCAAAACTATACGATGCTTATTTTATTAATGCTGATCTCTAAATGATTACCAGCTATAATAACATCAATACAGACGCAATACGAATATTTCTGGAAGCGCGCGCTATACGATCTCGTACTGATTGAGCATCAGATTCTCCTGCTTCTCAATCCGGATCATCTTTTTGTAGCGCCACATCAGCTGCATCCGTAAGGACGGAAATCCGCTGGTGTAGAATCCATAGAGGTAAGGATGTAGCCGCAGCGTAACCGAGGCAGGTTTCGTATCCCGAATAAAGGCATCGAGGCGGGTCTCAATTTCTTCGTTAATCGGATGATCTTTAGCCAGATGGCCTGTTCCGTTACATACGGGACAGGGGATAGACTCATCAATATGGATTTCCGGACGTACGCGCTGGCGGGTGATCTGCATGATTCCGAACTTGGATAGCGGCAGGATGGTATGCTTGGCACGGTCATCGGCCATTTCATCCCGCATACGTTCATATAGTGCTTTCCGATTGTTGGGATCGCGCATATCAATGAAATCAATAACCACGATGCCGCCCATATCGCGGAGTCTCAGTTGACGGGCAATCTCTTTGCAGGCCTCGGTATTGGTCTTGAGGGAGGTTGCTTCCTGATCAATCTGGCGTACCCGCTTGGATCCGCTATTGACGTCAATGACGTGCATGGCTTCGGTATGCTCTATAATCAGATAGGCGCCGGCACCGATGTTTACTATTTTATTAAACAGGGTCTTGATGTTTTTATCAATATCCATGTACTCAAACAGAGGCTTATCCCCTTTGTAGAGTTTTAGGATATCTTCGTGGTCAGGGCTGGTGGCAGAGAGATACTTCTTCACCTGCTTGAAAATAGCCGGAGAGTCCACCGTAATACGCTGATAATCGCTGTTCAGAATGTCCCTAAGGATGGATACGGTCTTATCCACCTCAGTGGAAAGCTTCGCTTTGCCTGCAGCCAGCTCGGTACAGAGCTTATCCCAGTCGGATAGCAGCCGCTTCAGGTCCTGCTCCAGCTCCTCCAGCGATACGCCTTCGGCATTGGTACGGACAATAATTCCATGGTTTTTGGGACGTAGTCCGGTTATAATCTTCTTGAGGCGGTCACGTTCCGGACGATCTTCAATCTTCTTGGAGAGCGATACAACATTGCTGAAAGGCATCAGGATCAGATAACGTCCTGACAGGCTTAGCGCCGAGGAAAGCCGAGGACCTTTGGTCGATATAGGCTCCTTGACTACCTGTACAATGACCTGCTGGCCAGGCTTAAAGACATCATCAATTTTTCCGGTCTTGACAATCTCCGGTTCAAAGCGGAAGTGCTGGAGACGGAAATCCCTGGCACCTGATTTAAGGATCTGGTCGCTAAACTTCATGGACGAACGGATGTCCGGCCCGAGGTCATGATAATGGAGGAATGCATCCTTATCGTGCCCAATGTCTACAAAAGCGGCATTGAGTCCGGTGATGAGCTTGCGGATCCTGCCCAGATATACATCGCCTACCAGGAAGTCATCACCAATAGAATCGTGATGTAGCTCCATGAGGCGGCGGCCATCGAGAAGTGCTATATCTGCGCCTTCCGGACCTGATTGGATAACTAATTCTTTACTCACAAATGTAGTATAAGAGTATAGCCTCCGGCTTGATAAGATTTTGATACAGAAGCAATTGCTGCTGACCAGTCATAAGCTGACAAGGGCAGTGCAGGATCCGTCTCTTGCGGAATATCCATCCTGCCCTGTCAAATGCTGAAGCTCTGATTAAGGGATATGCAGAATTTACCGGTGCTATCCATAGCACCGGATCAGGCAGCACGGAGGATTTCATCCAGGGTAGCCTGTATTACAGCATATTATCCCACGAAGCCGCTCATTATAAAGCAGCTTGCGCCCAGAAGCCTATTTCTTCTTCTTATGTCTGTTTTTTCTCAGTCTTTTCTTACGCTTGTGCGTAGCAATCTTATGTCTCTTTCTCTTCTTACCGCAAGGCATATTATTATGTAAAATTAAAATTGTCTATATATTATATTGAAAATCAATATCTTATCGTTTACTGTAAGGAGGTTAGGATACGGTTGACGTCTGCAAGCAGGCGAGGATCACGTACCATTCCCTTGTACACTTTGAATTCTTTCCGTGCCTCATCTTTCTTGCCGGCTTCCATATCGGCCTCGGCCAGGAGCCGATGGTAATCAGCATTGGAAGGGTCAATCTCGGTGAGCTTTCTGAATCGTGCAATAGCACGATCAAATTGCTTGGACTGCATGGAAAAAACGCCCAGATAGAGGAGCGCTTTCCGGTTGAGCGAATCGGTCTGAATAATTTCTCTCAGGAGGCCGATCCCTTTCATAGGCTCGGATTTTCCTTCGATGATATTGGCGGCGAGATCGGCCTTGGCATCCAGATTTTTCGGATCTATTGCCAGGGCTTTTTCATAAGCCGCCATGGATTCATCTACAAAGTAAGGCATTGCCGCCGAATTTGCCAAAAAGGCCTGTCCGTCAAAGTAGCGCTTGCCCACCAGAAACCAGTTCCAGGCATTGCGAGGTGTTTTATCAGCGATTTTTTTGTAGTACCATCCTGATAATACCGGACGCTCGAGCTTGTCCCAGGTGCGGCCTATATCTCGGGCAGCGGCTGTATCCGAATCGGATTGTTTGCTCAGGGTTTCGATCTTCTGCTCAAATCCGGCAGGAAGCTGCGCTTTGAGGCGCTTCAGCTCATCCTGCTGATAATGGACAAAATCGAATGGGGTGGAGGAAGCTTTGGCGCCAGATGCAGATGCTGCTTCCTGTGGACCACGTCCGGAAGCAGCATTCCCTGTAGGAAGGTCAGTGCCAGTAGCCTGAGAGCGGTTCTGACTGGTTAGCGCGGTGGAAGTATTGCGATTGTTGAAATACAGAAACGCAATCAACCCGCATACAACCGCCACCAATGTGAGCTGTTTTATGCGGGTTGATCCCATTTTTGAGTTGTATTTTTGAACCGATTTTTCACTTGCATTCCCAGAAAACGACGAGGTGCCGGATTCAAAAGGAGTGCAAAGGTACGAAAAATTACTTGATCGGATTCTTCTTCACCTCATCAACGAAAGTTTTCGCAGGTTTGAAGGCCGGAATATAATGCGGCTCAATTACAATTGCTTTGGCTTCCTTGATGTTACGGGCAATCTTACGGGCACGTTTTTTTACGATGAAACTTCCGAATCCTCTGAAAAATACGTCCTCTCCTTTCCCCATAGAATCTTTGAGAACTGTGAAGAAACTTTCCACGACGGTGGACACAACGGCTTTATCCGTGCTGGTGCGCGTTGCAATTTCTGAAACTACTTCTGCTTTAGTCACAATATTGATTAATTAATTGATTAACAAGTATATAAAATCAGGCCAAATCGGCTGCAAAGCTAATAAAAAATATCAATCTATTTGAAATCAAAGAATTATATTTTGCTTATGCAGCGCTCATATAACATCCTATGAATGAAAAAGTTGTCCTATTCCGAAATAATTTATGCACCTGGTTCGATTTTCACAAGCGCGATCTGCCCTGGCGTCACGAAAGGTCAGCCTATAAGACCTGGCTCTCGGAAATCATCCTGCAGCAGACCCGCATTCAGCAGGGACTTCCCTACTTCGAGCGATTTCTTGCTGCTTATGCAACGGTAGAGCAATTCGCTGCCGCTGACTCAGACGAGATCATGCGCATGTGGCAGGGACTCGGGTATTACTCCCGTGCCCGGAATATGCACGCCGCTGCAAAACAGGTTGTATCAGAATTCGGAGGAAATTTTCCTCAGACTTTACAGGAAATAAAGAGCCTGAAAGGCATCGGGAATTATACGGCGGCGGCAATACTGTCGCTGGCGTATGGACTTCCCTTTGCAGTCCTGGACGGGAACGTATATCGCGTCCTGGCAAGAGTATATGCTATCACGCTTCCGATTAATGATCCGAAGGCAGAGAAAGTCTATCAGCAAAAAGCAGAGGAACTATTAGACCGGAACCACCCGGCTGTACATAACGAGGCCATGATGGAACTTGGCGCCCTGATCTGCATTCCTAAAAATCCTCTCTGCCACATGTGTCCGGTTAGAAACTCATGTGACGCTTTCCACACGGGAATGACTCATCAACTACCTTATAAGATCGCTACTAAAGCGGTGAAAGATAGATTCTTGCACTATCTGTTCATATTCAATTCTCCTGCCATAATCCTCAGAAAGCGAGAAAGTTCTGATATATGGCAGGGATTGTTCGATTTTCCTTTGGTAGAGACTGATAATGAGCAGAGTACCGTGTCGCTCTCTATGTACGGACTTGGTACTGAAGAAACAATGCTCAAGCCTATTGCTGCCTTGAAACACAAGCTGACCCATCAGCTGCTCCATATACGCTTCTATGAATGGCAAATGCCTGAAGGCTTTCAGCTGCCTGAAGGCTCAGGCTTGCTGATTGTCCCCATATCAGACATCGACAGATACGGAGTACCCAAGCCAATTGAGAGCTTCCTCAACAGCCGCCTGCATCTCAAGGGAGAGTCAGATTTGTTCAGAACTTAAATTACGGTCTGTATGGAATGATAATACTGATATGGCTTCCCTCGCCCGGGGTGCTCGCTACATCAATGCGTCCCTGATGCTTTTCAATGATTCCATAACAGATGGATAAGCCGAGTCCTGTTCCGCTTCCAACTTTCTGGGTAGTAAAGAAGGGATTGAAAACCATAGTGCGAACTTCATCTGACATCCCTATCCCATTATCGGAAATGCGGATGCTGACCGCCTGACCTTCCGTATTGACAATCCGGTCTTTGATCAGCATGGTTCGGATGCGGATAATTCCGGGACGCTCGGGTACGGCTTCCGTTGCCTGAAGCGAATTGGTTAAGATGTTCATAAACACCTGATTCAGCTGCCCCGGATAACACTCCGTATCAGCTATTGAGGCATAATCTTTCTCTACTGTAATCTCGGAGGATTTCAGTCGGGATTGCAACAGGATGATCGTGGAATCCAGTCCTTCCCTGACGTCGGCAGGCTTGTGCTCGGCTTCATCCAGACGGGAGAAGTTCCGCAGACCCTTCACTATCTCCGACGTACGCTTGGCTCCCTCTTCAATACCCTTTAAAAGGATGTCCAGCTCCTCGAGCGTATAGTCATAATCAATATTCTCTTTAAGAGCGCTGACTTCCTCCAGCTGGGCAGCAACATCTCCCTGAGGATCAATGGCCGCGTACATATCCAGGACTTCCTTGAGCGAGGCAATATCGCGTTTGATAGGCGTAACATTTGCCGATACGAAATTGATCGGATTATTGATCTCATGGGCGATACCTGCCGTCAGCTGACCAAGCGAAGCCATCTTTTCCGACTGTACCACCGTAGCCTGAGTTTTGACCAATTCATCGGTCTTTTCCCTGACCATCGTATCCAGCAGGGCATACATATTCGCGTTGGTATATGCTACCGATATAAATGCAGCCAGCGGCTTCAGCAGATCAATATCCGTTTCATTAAGCGCCGGAAAAAAGGGCTTCAGCTCCTTCAGCCTTCCGGAGACCAGAATTGCTATGACTTTGTTGTGCGATATTACCGGAACGGCAATAAAAAAAGGCAGTCCAAGCTCGGATTTGATGAAGGCGGAAAACTCGGTCGGCTCGGATTTGCGGTTAATGAGAATCGCATCCTGCTTTGTGGACAGTATATCTCCTACAAGAAAGGTATTACTACCTGATACAACGCTCGATCCGATGATATGACCCGCGCGGAAATTCATGGCCTGCTCATCCACCGGAAGCAGCAGTGCCGATATATCCATACGGAGCTTGATATTGAGTGCCTTGAGCGTAGTCAGGAATATCTGATCGGTACTCATGGAGGCATCGAAGGTATCCTGCAGATTATTGAGCAGACTCAGCCCGTCATTTTTCTTTTTCAGCTCTGATTTAACTGCCGAGATAGATGCATCGGCACCAATAGCGATGCCCGCAAGCTCATCTACCCTTTGCTGATAGTATCGCAGGGCACGCGGATAGGAATCCACCTGGATGATCTCCTCAGGTTCCAGAAGGCTCGAGTTGGAGATACTCTGATGGAGCATCATCTGGATGATGGTATCTGAGTAGCGCTTTCCGAAGACAAAATAGTCCGTAGCAGTAACGTCCGCAGTATAGTGCTTATCATCTGATTGCGTAATATGCTCGAGCAGCTGCTGATCGGCCTCTTTGTTCTGCAGATAGCAGAGACCAACAAACAGCTTCTGTGGAATCTCCGTAAATATACGGTCCGGAATCAGTTCTCCCTCATAGGAATAGTCATAAAACTCCTGGAACGATGGGATCAGCTGATTAAACTCCTCGGAGTCCATACCGGTGAATTTCCGGAAAGCCTCAGGCCTGTCAAGTATCGGTACTAATTTGATCATCGTCTGGTTTTATATCTGTGTATATGTGCTATGGATGTTCGTTTTATTCTGCTATGATGTTTAATACGCCCGTCCACTCCAGGGGCTCGCATTTTTCCTGGACCATCCCGATTTCAACACCGGCATACCAGCCAATCATCGGGATGTCTCTAAGCTCTTTCTGGATAATCGTCGCTTCTTCAATATCAGACCCGAAGTAATGCGCTGCCCGTCCGGCACAGTCAATATAGAAAGCAAACTGCGGAACCATCCCCTCGGCTTTTATACTTCCCAGGAGCTTGGAAGTCTCTGTTTTCATATATTCAAAGTCCACGCTGCGGCGCATAAACTGTATCTCCGTACCCTCGGCGATGTCGTTCTCTACCATTACAATTCCCTGCCGCTCCTTATGGACATTAACACACATCCGATTGGCATAATTGTAGGGATTAAACTCGGCATATTTATCTCCGCGATTAATAGCTATCGTGAGAAAGAATCCATAATCCTCAAATGCGAGCCCGGTTTTCGCTCCCAGAAGCGCCTGCATGAACTCAAGCGCCGGCTTGTGGTCAATTTCGAGGATCGTATTTCCCTCTGCAGCCGTTACCAGATGGTATCCACTGGCCGGACGGCATCCATGCATAATGCTGCTGAATTTCTTCGCCTTGCCTGATATCCCCAGTCCCATAACTGTATTCTGATATATTTTATCCTGGAACCACTGATAGGTCGGGCGGAACATCATATCGCCTGTCAGTCCGGCGCCAGTCGTCGGAATGGTACTACAATCCAGCACGGAGTTAATGCCCTTGCACAATGGAGTGGCCATGTTCATTTTCAGCTTGCCTGAAGATCGGTCTACGGCATCGTAGAAGATCATCAGCGAGGGATCCTGACCTTCAAAAGGATGCGCATCAATCATTTGCGCGAGCCTGCGTCCGGCTTCATACTCATTGATGGCCAGATGCTCTACCAAAAACGTGTCGAAATTGATAGTATCGGAGTAGATCGCCATTACACCCGACTGGTATCCATCATAGCCCAAGGAAGTATTTGTAATTACGCCTACGCCATATCCGCCTATAAATAGCGGAACTGCTCCGACAACGCTGCGCACCGCCTCTGAAAAGGTTTCGGGATGATGTCTCGAAGTAGTGAACAGGATAACCAGATGCGGCTCCTGTCCTTCAAGCGGACTCATGGCCTCAATAGCTGCCTGCTGACCGGCCAGATAGCTGTCAAATTCTTCGCTGTAGCCAACGCCTGCTTTTGTAGCCATAGTGTATCAGGGACATACCATCCCTGCCTCTCGCAAAGATACGGAAATGAAGCGGGAATTTTATGAGAGCGCGTCCCTACCATTCCAACAAAAAAGGGGAGTGAATATATACATATCCACTCCCCCTGCTATTATTATATATAAGGACTATTCCTCGATGATAAGCTCCGAAGTCACCGTGATCGGGTTGCGGAGTGTGTTAACAATCGCCGACTTTTTGTCCAGAGTATCTTTGCTGCGCTGAAGGGCTTCTCTTGGAGCATCTCCTTTCATGGTTACCGTATAATGGACGTGCTGGGCACTGACCGGCACATTTCTGTCGAGACCAAGGATCCCCATCAGGTCAAAATCTACCTTGACTTTGATATTGAGCTTCTCGAGGTTGGTTCCGAACATCGCGGCGTTGGTAGCGATACCTGCTGTCAGGCATCCGCACAGGGCGGCGGCCAGCATTTCAACCGGATTCGGTGCATCATCCGCACCTCCGAGGACACTGGGCTCAGTAACCTGAAAATTGAAATGGCGGTCTTCCCGGGATGCTTTCTCTCCATTAGAGTAAAACTCCCGAACATTGACATCAGCTACTGTACCACCTGTCCAGTTGGACTCTGCTACGAAGCTGACCTTTGCGGCATTATTATCCGTTTTTACTGCATCTACATACGCCCCGACGTCCGTCAGGTTGACCCCATTCGGGTGATTTACTTCTGTTTCCATAATTATATGATTATATTGTTAACGCTTGAAAATTCTAAATTACGATTTCTTTTCTGCATTCTTCAGGTTGTTCAACGCCGTAACCATGTATGCCGGAGCAAAATGCCGATTCTTCTCTTTCTTAAAGTCATACGTGTTCGGACTTACATATTGCGGATTGGCAATCTTGTTCGCAATGTCCTGCGCCTGAATAATGCACTCCTCATGCAATCCTGCTCCGATGGTGAAGCTGCCACAGAAATACAGATCCCGTCCCTGTACCATCGACTCCATCTGCTCCTTTTGTATGATGACCTGTCCCTGCATACAGCTATAGTCCAGCTTGGCATGACGGAAGGTGGCAGAAGCCTTGTATCCGGTACCCTGCTGAGCCAGAATCAGGTTATAAGCGATCGGCTGGCGCGGATTTACCGTCACAAAAAAGTAAGGATCCTTATTGAGGGGCTGATCATTCTGGTGAAAGTTACACACATACGTTATTGTATAAGGACGGTAGATACTGGCCGTAGTATCACCAGGTGCGAGGGTATCATAATCATACACGTGTATATTATACGTCATGAAATACGGTGGCTTTGGCTGTGGAGGGAACTGAGACCAGTCCTGGTGGGCCACTACCTCGCACTGTGCAGAAGTGAAGTTTGTCAAAGCCTGAATCATCGGATCCTGAGACTGTGCAGCTCCGTTGATCATGCTATAGGTATCATCGGCATGAAGACCGGAAATCAGAATATCGCAATTGATAAGCGGATAGCCTCCCGCATTCACCTGCCAGCCCTGTCCGCTACTGTTATGAGTTACATTGATGTCATCCATGTCCATCATCAGCTTAACGCCCATTCTCTGAATGACCTGAGCAAGGTACTCTAACCAGCGCGTTGCACCTCCGATAAAGTACTGACGAGACCAGGTGTCCGATCCCTTCGGTGCACTCTGTCCCCATCCTTCCTGAAGGACGTAGTAGTGTGCGACCATCCAGAGCGGCATCTGAGAAGGAATAGGGGTACCAAGCGGAGCATTTTCCGTAGTGAAATACATTCCGTTGATACGCGGGTATAGATTCTTATTGATGAAGTCCGGTGGAAACTGTCCGGCATACTGAGGCAGGGCAAGAAACTCACCTACGGATATATCGGGCGCTGCCGCCTCATCATCCTGATACGGCTGATACCATTTCCACAGAGCCGCCTGGAAATTGGCATTTCCTGTAGCGATATCCTGAAGATTGACCTTTCCAACAGCATGAAAACCCCCATAGATATCCTCAAAATAAGCATCTGATCCATTCTGAGACGTATACATCTCGGAGTTAATTAGTGGACTCGCATAATCAGAGAAATTGATACCTATCTCCTTCCAGAGGGCAAGCAGGTTGACATACGTCGCATCGTTGAAGTCATTAACTCCCATATCTACAAAGCGATTATCTCCATTGTTAAGCATAACATTGAGCGAATTGGCATTTCCGCCTACGCGCGTGTTTTTATCCAGAACAATGATCGATACATCACTACCAAGCATCTTCCGCAGGTAGTATGCGGTGGATAGTCCGGCTACTCCGGCGCCTACAATTACAATCTGAGCCATTTTCTAATTATCGTTTATTGTATGGCAAAACTATATGATTTTGAGGACTTTAAAGACTAAAACAGATCAAGTAGTATTAAATAATGATAAAGAATGTGATTAATCGATAGCGATGCTATAAACGCCGACGGCCCCGACCTCTTTCGAGATCGGGGCCGTCTGAGCCTTTATAGGTAGAAGATTGTCCTTAGGACTATCTTACCTGAATCATGTTCTTCTGAACTTCTTTGTCTCCAGCGATCATTTTGATCATATAGAGACCCTGAGCACGCTCAGAAGCTTTGAAGTCAACGTTGTACACTCCCGGAGTAGCCTGACCTGAGAACAATGTCTCAACCAGCTTACCTTCAGCATTGAAGACTTTGATCTCAACACGCTCTGCTTTAGCAACAGTGTAAGTGATGTGAGCTACGTCAACAAAAGGATTCGGATAGATAGATACATTTCCAACAAGTGCTCCAGGAGCATCAGTGATGGTTGTGCTATTAATCGTCATCGTATCAACTGTAGTACAACCGTTAAGGTTAGTAACAGTAAGGG
>JBBRLW010000002.1:0-20166 GCA_038231115.1 Bacteroidia bacterium | reverse complement strand
AATAGCCGAGACAAAATCCGCATTGAAGGGCTTGATACTCTTGGTCAGTACCTGATGCGTTAATCCGTTGAGGGTGAGAAAGAATATGCCCTCCACACCTGCTCTGCGTCCGAGTGCATCCTTATAAAATCCGGCACAAAGCAGATGATCCTGCCCGTCCAGCTTGAAATCTATATCTGTTATCGCCTCATCACGGAGCTTGAGATCAAACTCCAGGACTTTATTATCCTCCCGTGGCGAAATGCTGATCAGGTCATAGTAGTAATCCGCCTGATCCCGCTCCCGATCTTTGCGCTCTATATCGATGTGTGCCAGCAGATATATATTATCCTGCTTATCCAGCTGAATCCGCTCTACACCGAAGTTTTTGTCTTTGTACGGAAGCTCTGCAGATAAGGTATGCACCAGCCCAAACGTATCATTGAAAATGCGGAACCCAAATTTCTCTCCTGCGTATCGGTCAAAATCCGGATTGGCTACAATCAGCCATTGCATCGAGTCTGCCGAAGGCACGATGTAATATGATCCCTGATGGGATCGGCTGCGGGCATCAAGCTCGTACAGAAATATCTGTTTGCCCCGGCTCAATCCATCGCTACCGAATTCCTGAGCATAGAGCGTATTCTTGTGATCCTGGCTATTATAACGCTGCAAGAATAGAAAAAACCGTCCATGAATGAAGAACCTGGCGGTCACTTCCAGATTCCGGTCTATGCGTCCGCGCTTGTTCTGCTCAGGAAGGAGAGGCACTTTGGAGATAAAATGCAGATCCCGGGCACTATATTTCGCAAGAAACTGCTGCTTTTTGGAGCGTTTGCCTTCCTCGCTGATGGTATAGATGTAATTGGTATCCGCACCGAAATAGCTTCCGAAGCGCTCGCGGGTACGCAGATCCATAGGCTCCGACCAGTTCAGTTCCTGTGCCATAAGCCGGCCCTGACGTGTATCTGCCAGCAAAATCACCAGCAGAAATAGGGTAGTGAACCAGCTTACGGACCTTTGTCGGTATGTATTTCTTTTTGCCATCAGCACAATAGCTATCCATACAAATCTATGCCCGAATACGTTGCCAATCTGGCTCTGGCTATCAGTCAGCGAAATCTTTAATCGCCTTGATTCCTACCTTTGCACAAGTTTTCCATGCGATTCTATCACGTACCATATTTTATCCGATGGCTGATGCCGGGATTGGTCTGGGACAGGCGTAGTAGCTCCCGTGCTGATAAAGTACTGTACCTGACATTTGATGACGGACCTTCCATACTCCATACGGAATGGATATGCAGGCAGCTGGAAGTATATCAGGCGCGGGGGACTTTCTTCTGCATAGGAGATAATCTGCTGCGGTATCCCGAGTTGCTTGCAAGGATGCGGGACTCCGGACATGCCGTCTGTAATCATACGATGCAGCACAATGACGGATGGAAATCTGATTCTGCAACGTGGATCGCATCCGTAGAAGCGTGTGCCAATTTGATTCAGGAAAGCAGGATTATCCGTCCGCCTTATGGACATATTACGCTCCGGAACGCAATCAGGCTCCGCCGCATGGGCTATGAGATTATCATGTGGAGCTTTGTGGCCTATGACTGGCTCGCTGATCTGGACACGGATACCGTATTCCAACTGATGAAGCGCCGCCTCCGGAGCGGAGATATTGTCGTCCTGCATGATAGCGCTAAAGCCTCGGCACAGATGCGGAAGCTCCTGCCTCAGATATTGGAGCACTACAGTCATCAGGGATATACATTCAAAAGCTTATGATTGGGATCGCTGTGTTAATTCTCCTTGGAGCGCATTTGCTGATTCTTATCTCCATACTGCTCAGTAAAACCGTATCAAAAGATATATTAACATCGGAGAGTTTTACGCTATCCAAAGTATCTGTACTTGTGGCTGCGAGAAATGAATCTGATAACATAGGTCGCTGTATGGAAGCCCTCGTAGCGCTAAACTATCCTGCGGGTTTAATACAGGTACTCATCGGCGACGATGACTCTTCTGATAACACAGGTCAGATCATTGAGGAATATGCGGCGAAGTATCCGCAAATCCGGAAAATAAACATCCGCCCAGGCTCGGGAAATCTGCGTGCCAAGGCAAATGTCCTGGCTCAGCTTGCTGATATGGCTTCCGGAGACTATATATTTATCACAGATGCCGATTGTGCCGTCGGGACAGAATGGATCCGGACGATGCTGCCCCGCCTTCAGGGAAAATCCATAGTTCTGACTGGAACAACCATAACAGCAGATCATAGTACATTTTTCACCGGATGGCAGTGCTGTGACTGGCTCTATCTCTGCCGATTGCTCAATTTTTTCAGCCGGAATTTCGGGCCTGTCTCCGCCATCGGAAATAATATGTCCTTCCGTAGAGCCGATTATGAAGCCATCGGAGGCTATGCAAATGTCCCTTTTTCCGTAACCGAGGATTTTGCGCTCACCAAAGCATTTGCCGCGCAGGGTATTCCTATGGAGCAGCTCTTCCGTCCGGAAGCCGTAGTTATTTCCGAACCCTGCCTGACTATGCCCGAATTTCTCCATCAGCGGAGGCGCTGGATTTCCGGTGGATGGGGTATGCCCTGGATTATCATTGGCCTGATGATGATATATACCTCCTTTTTGCCCGCGCTGGTTTGCCTTGCATTTACACAATTCGGATACCTTTGCCTGCCAGTCCTCCTGTTCAAGCTGATCCTTGACCTGATTATCCTGCGCCAAAGCAGCCAAAAAACGGATGTTCCTCTGCCTTCGAGTCAATATCTCTACTCACTGTATTCGATGTGGATTAATTTCCGGCTGATAGTATATAGCTTCACCCAGCGCCAGGTAATCTGGAAGGGTCGGAAATTCAGCTGAGAATACTGAGTGGAAAATATCAATTGATGTTCGTATTGATTGTCAAAAAATTATGCCCTCCTTGCGCGGGACATTGGTAAAACGATCCTCTATAGATAGTAAAAGATTTACCCTATAAACCCCATCTCCATGATTCAGACAAATTCCCGAACTTCGTGCTGATTTGAAGCAGAACAAGCCTGCTTCCAGTTCATGACATGCAAAACGCACCTCTCACCATATCATCCAAGCTGCCCGGGATTGAGCAGAGTATTTTCTCGGTGATGACCGCGCTCGCCAATCGGCACGGAGCCATTAATCTGGCTCAGGGATTTCCGGATTTCAACTGCTCTGCGCAGCTGATTGCGCAAGTTAACGAGCACATGATCGAAGGTCGTAACCAGTACGCTCCCATGCCCGGCATTATGCCCCTCAGGGAGAAAATATCTGCCAAGATTGAATCGCTCTACGGCGCACAATATGATCCGGAGCACGAGATCACTATTACGCCCGGAGCTACCCATGCCATCTATACTATTATATCGGCTGTAGTGAGGGAAAAAGAAGAGGTCATTATTTTTGAGCCAGCCTATGACTGCTACCTGCCTGCCATTCTGATGAACCGCGCCGTAGCAAAGTACGTCACGCTTGAGGCACCGGATTATAAAATCAACTGGGAACAGGTAAAAAAGCTGATTACCGTCAAAACGCGGATGATTATCATCAACTCTCCGCATAACCCGACGGGCATGATGCTCAGCGCCGAGGATATAGTCGAGCTGACCAAGATCGTCACCAACCGTGAGATTATTATCCTCAGTGATGAGGTCTATGAGCATATTACATTCGATGGCAAGCGTCATGAGAGTATCTGTCGCTATCCGGAACTGGCTTCGCGCAGCTTCGCTGTATCGAGCTTCGGAAAAACATATCATACGACCGGATGGAAGATGGGATATGTTGCCGCGCCGCGCGTCCTCATGGATGAGTTCCGTAAGGTGTATAGCTATAATATGTTTTCCGCCATGACGCCAGTACAATGGGCATATAATGATGTGCTTGACCACCCGGATCAGTATCTGGAGCTAAGTGCATTCTATCAGCAGAAGCGCGATTTATTCCGCGATGCCATCAGCGCTTCCCGATTTAAGATCCTCCCCTGTGAGGGCGCCTATTTTCAGCTACTTGATTACAGCGGCATTTCCGATGAGAATGACCGCAAGCTGGCCGAGGACATTATTACTCAGCATGGCGTAGCATCGATTCCGGTATCGGCATTCTATCACGATAAAATTGACCAGAAAGTTCTGCGGTTCTGCTTTGCCAAAACCGGAGATGTACTTAAACGCGCTGGAGATAAATTATGCAGGATCTAAAAATATCACTTATACAGGCTGCACTTGTCTGGGAAGACGTCGATGCTAACCTGGCCTACTTCTCGGAAAAAATCGGAGAAGTACCCCAACATACGGATATCATTATTCTGCCCGAAATGTTTTCTACCGGATTTTCCATGAGTCCGGAAAAGCTTGCGGAAACAGAATCCGGCAAAAGCGTCCAATGGATGCGTCAGCAGGCAATGAAGCGCCAATGCTATCTGACAGGCTCCCTCATCATTACCGAGGGCGGACATTATTATAACCGTCTGTTCTGGGTATCACCTGATGGAAGCTATCAGACATATAATAAGAAGCATCTTTTTTCCATGGCCGGAGAAGAGAAAGTATATACGCCGGGCACGGATAAGCTGATGGTAGAAGTCAGGGGCTGGAAAATATGTCCGATGATCTGCTTTGATCTGCGTTTCCCTGTATGGATCAGGAATGTGGAGCATTATGATGTCCTGCTTTTTGTAGCCAACTGGCCGGAGCGCCGCAAGGAACACTGGCGTAAGCTGCTCCAGGCGCGGGCTATAGAAAATCAGGCATTCGTTATCGGATGCAATAGGGTAGGGGAGGATGGCACCGGCCTCAACCACACGGGAAATAGCATGTTCTGTGATCCTCAGGGAGAAATCCTGCTCGAGCTTCAAAGCGTGGAAGCCATTGGAACCGTATCGCTGAAATATGATGAGCTGACTAAAATCAGGCGCTATATGCCTTTTCTAAAAGACAGGGATCAGTTTGAGCTTAAATAGTCCTTTTGGAATTATTTGAGCTTCTGTATGTTTCTATACCGTGTTCCTATGCCTAATTGACAGTTTCGCGGATACATACAACCTCAATAGCATTACATGAAAATATTGACCGTCGGGGATGCACACCGATTAGCAGAGCTACATGCGGCACTTCCTGAAGATTCGAAAATAGAGTCGCTTGGCTATAATGAACTCATCCGCAGAGATCTATCAGGATACGATATCATTTTCGATCTTAACCTTGATGACTATCCAGATAATCTTTCTTTCTATGCCGCACTTGATCATGTGATTGTAATAGGCTCTGCCGTGAAAAAATCCCTGGTGGAGATGAAACGCTATGCTCCGGAAGCTATCCTGTGCACTCTTGTAGGTATCAATGCCCTCAACGGATTTTTGGGACGCTCCCTTAAAGAGCTATCCCTCTATAACATGGAAGATAGATCCCGTTTAGAGAACATCCTGAGATATCTCGGATGGGAAGGCAGAATCGTAGCTGACCGTGTTGGACTCGTCACGCCGAGAGTAATATGTATGATCATTAATGAAGCCTATTTCACGCTTCAGGAAGGTACGGCATCCATGGAAGATATTGATATGGGAATGAAGCTCGGTACCAACTATCCGAAAGGTCCTTTTGAGTGGGCTGCTGAAATCGGATATAAAGACGTCTATGAAACACTCGAAGCCCTATATCAGGATATGCATGACGAGCGCTACAAAATCTGCCCGCGCCTGAAATCGGATTATCTTATGCTCGAGGAAGTATAGCTCTTCTTTCCGGCTATCACAAGACATAAAAGCCCGAGGATTTACATCCCCGGGCTTTTCTATTTTTATAATGGACTGAAATCCTTAGGCCTTAGCGGCTACCTCAGCGTTTGCTTCAGCATTCGCTTTTTTCAGCTTCGCTTCGTTGTTTTTATCCGGACGTGCTTTCCCATTGCTTCCTTTGAAGATTTTTCCTCTGCGGCGGCGGCTATCTCCTCTTCCCATGATATTATTCTTTAGTATCTGTTGATTTAGCCCGCAAAGATAAGGGACAAGGAATAATTATCAGGTAATAATCAGGAAGTATTACAGGAAGGCCTGCTAAGCCGCTACTATTATAATCGTATATATTGCGGAATGAAGAGCCAAAGCAGGAACTTTGTCCGTAATGACGATTTCTACTCCATACACGATTCTTCAACTGAAGCCCAAGCGCGAAAGATCGATCCTGCTCAGGCATCCCTGGATATTTTCCGGTGCCATTACGGCGAAGCCTCAGGCGCAAACCGGAGACATAGTAGAGGTACGTGCGGAAGATGCCAGAGTACTCGGCTATGGATTTTATGACAATGAAAGCCAGATCGTTTGCCGGATGTTTTCATGGGAAGATGACGGATCTTTTGAAGAGGACATCTACTGGATGCACAAAGTTGATAATGCCTTGGCTTTACGGCGCTCGGTGATTGATTTCTCTACTACGAACTGCTACCGCCTGATGCACTCAGAGGGAGATTTCCTGCCCGGGATTATTATGGATGTCTATGGAGATGTAGTAGTGCTTCAGGTGCTGATCAAAGGAATAGAGCTCAGAATTGATACGATTCTTCGGGCACTTGAAAATCAGGGATTTCTTAATATATATATCAAGGCGAAAAGCTCCGCCGAACGCTTTGAAAAGGTCGCTCTAAAGTCCGGATTTATTAGAGGCGGAGTGGAAGGCGCCGTTGAAGTCATGGAGCACGGACACCGCTTCCTGATAGATTTTGTCAATGGACAAAAAACCGGATTTTTCCTTGACCAGCGCGAAAATCGTCTGCTGCTCGGAACATACACCCGTGGGAAAAAAGTGCTCAATACCTTCTCATACACCGGAGGATTTTCCGTGTATGCGGCCATGGCAGGCGCCGAGGAAATTATTTCTGTTGATACATCCAAAGATGCCATTGCCGCCTGCGAAGAAAATGTCCGGCTCAATGCACCCGATGCGAATCACCAGGCAATTGTTGCAGATTGCTTTGATTACCTCAAGGAAATGCCGGATAACTATTTTGACATCATTATCCTGGATCCTCCGGCTTTTGCGAAGCACTCCGGTGCCGTAGATCAGGCAACGCGCGGATACAAGCAGATTAATCTCAGAGCTATTCAGAAAATACGTCCGGGTGGACTATTGTTTACTTTCTCCTGCTCTCAGAACATTGACAAGCTCCTGTTTCAGAAGATATTGTTTGGTGCCGCTGCCGATGCCCGCCGTAATGTCCGGATTATCCACCAGCTACACCAGCCCGCCGATCATCCCGTCAATATCTACCACCCCGAGAGCGAGTACCTCAAAGGATTCGTGCTATATGTAGAATAGATGTTGAAAACCTCTGATTCCCCAGCCTTTACCGATATAAATTGATCAGCTGCAATTATACTGACCTGTATGCGTTAAAGTCCCTGCATTGATATTCATATTCTGAAAAATCTTTGCATTAATCCCTATATTTGATAAATAAATCTTATTGTATGAAAAATCTGTTTTTAACTTTCGGGCTTACATTTCTGCTTGTATCCTGTGAAAAGGATGATGACATGATTCCTTCAACTGCCGTACCGCAGGTAGTGAAATCCGCTTTTGATACACGCTATCCTTCGGCTACTACGGTGAGCTGGAAAAAGGACGCATGCGAATTTGAGGCAGACTTCACTGTGGAAGGTGTCCGCAAATCCGCTGACTTTAAGTCTAACGGAACATTCGTCAAGGAAGATCTTGAAGACGACGACGATAACAACACAAAACCAGCTACCGGAACGAAGTAGGTATGATCACTAAAGGCTGTTGAAAATTTTCGGCATCCTGATCTGATTTTTCCGAAAATGATGTACCTTTGCCCTTCAAATTTTTACGCATCATGTACGCGATTGTAACTATTGCCGGACAGCAATTCAAAGTAGAAAAGGACAAAACTTATTTTGTCCACCGTCTGGAAGGCGAAGAAGGATCTTCGGTCAGCTTCGATAAGGTTCACCTTACCGGAGAAGGCTCCAATATCAACGTAGCTCCTTCCGGAGTAAACGTTACGGCGACTATTATAGGTCACCTGAAAGGCGATAAAGTCATCATCTTCAAGAAGAAGAGACGTAAAGGCTATCAGGTTAAGAATGGTCACCGCCAGTATCTGACAAAAATCCGTATCTCTGATATTGCGTAATTATTTCATTTTCAGTTAATTACTAAGAAAAAAAGAAATGGCACATAAGAAAGGAGTAGGTAGTTCCAGGAACGGACGTGAGTCCGAAAGCAAGCGCCTCGGCGTGAAGCTCTACGGAGGTCAGTCGGCCATTGCCGGAAATATCATTGTCCGCCAGCGCGGAACCAGGCATCATCCGGGTAAAGGCGTCGGACTGGGCAAGGATCATACGATCTATGCACTGGTAGATGGCATTGTCAAGTTTGAGAAAAAACAGAACGATAAGAGTTTTGTCTCTATTGTTCCGGTAGCGGCGCTGCCTGCAGTAGAAGTCAACTAAGGAGAATTCTCTAATTCTATACATTTAAGCAATCCCTGTCTGAGCAATCAGGCGGGGATTCTTTGTTTCAGGGATATACAGGTTCGAATCCTATCGGGATCACTGAACGGATAGAAACAATTACCTGTCATGGAAGGTCTATTATACATGTGACAGTCATACATTTTTAGGATCAAATGGATAATAAGGCTGTATAGCGTGATTTAGCCCGATGAGCTGGCTAAATCTACATGTTCTTTAGGGGCGATAATGTTGTAGAGTCAAATGGATAATTACGCTGTAGTGCTCGGTTTATCTCAAGGAATAGGCTGAGGCTACTTAGTCCCGTAGGGACGATAATGTTTGTAGCGCAGGGTTTCAACCCTGGGAAAGGCATGAATATATTATTGAGTCCCGTAGGGACGGCGATATAAGTCTAAACTCTACCGATTATGTCTTATACGAATATATATTTCTCCTCAAATGGAATTTGATGGGTACGCAGCATAGATAGGTATTCTTCCCGAAAACTCATCTTTGTCTTTGCATGATGCTCTTCCTGATTAAGTATATACTTCACCACCCGATCCAGATCATTTCTTGAGTAGCTAAAAACGCCATATCCTTCCTGCCAGCTAAATCTTTCTTCAAACCAGTTATTGTCATTAATATGCTTTGAAGAATAAGACTTAATCTCTTTAGCCAGCTCTGAGATTAATTTATTAGGCTTTAAGCCAATAAGAAGGTGGGTATGGTCAGGCATAGAATATATGGCTAATAATTTCTGATCTTTATTGGCGATTACGCCCGCAATAAATTTCTGTAGTGTTTCTCTGTATTCGGAACGTATTAGAGTTTCTCTGCCATTGACTGCGAAGACTATTTGCACATAGATTTGAGAATATGTATTAGCCATAAAAGCAATTGAGCGGCAAAAATAGATAAAGCGGTCTTGCTTTAATGCACTGTTATGCCTGACTAACGTTGCCGTCCCTACGGGACTCAAATAATCTATGTCATACTTTCCCCAGGGTTGAAACCCTGCGCTACAAACGTTATGTCCCTATGGGACTGAATCCATTATTCCATTTTATCCGAATAATCGCGATACTATAAATTCATATCGGATAAGCGTTGCGCTACAAACGTTATCGTCCTTATGGGACTGAATGCACTATTCCATTTTATCCGAACAATCGCAATACTATACATTCATACCGGATAAGCGTTGCGCTATATAGAGTTGTTCCTGAGACAGGTTATGCACAGTCTGACTCAACAAGAGGATAATTTGACATAACACTATCAATATTATTGCTTAAGTAGAAGTAAGTCAGATAGGATGTAATATGGAGTCGTGTATCACATCCTTTAGTTGGAAGCATTCACTCATCTTTTCACTTTCCAATCAGGAGATCCAGATCCTGTATTCTTCGCCCCAGCTCGTCATCGCCGGCAAGCTTGAGGAAATCGGTGTGCAGATTCAACGCTCTCAGGACATTAAAATAGGCTCCGATAGCGACGCTGGGCTTTCCTTTTTCGATGTGATAAAGCGTAGTCCTGTCAATACCCGCCCGCTCGGCAATCTGAATCATCGTCAGCTTGCGGCGCTTGCGTGCCAGACGAATGTTTTCTCCGACCTGCTCCATCATCAGCTGATATTTCGGCAACAGTATCGCTTTCTTGGTACTCATATCTATAATGAGGATTATTATAAACAAATATATCGATATTGTAGATAATATACTACATAATAGATATATTGTTTTCCTTCTTAACTTTTAGGCAGCTGGATTAATTCACGTTTTCCCAGCTAAATTTGCTAAATTAATGGGAATTTGTCCATAGCTCCACATATAGCAGCGCTGAAGCAATTATGCGCTGTCCTGATATGGCTGTGTATTGCAGGCTCCGGGGAAGCGAATGCACAGGTTTCCGCACGAGCGCGCCTCGTAACGCTCGGCAGGGATACGCTCTCCCTGGATTCGCTTTCTATTATTCCTTCTACGATGAAAGTACTTCGCGCCGCGGATAGTTCTGCGCTTAATGCCGATCAGTATTACGTGGACTATGCACAGGCCAGGATAGTCAGCACTGCCCCGGGGAAAGAATCCCAAAGACTTATTATTAGCTATAAGCCATATCCTTATAGCTTTACGAAAGCCTTTTCCCACAAGACGTATAAGCGTCCGATGAACGTCGGGGCATCCAATAATGATAACATCTTCACTTTGGGAGCTACGCCAAAAGAGGACGTTTTCGGCTACAGCAGCCTCAACCGGAGCGGAAGCTTTACGCGCGGATTATCTTTTGGGAACAATCAGGATTTGGTGGTCAACTCATACATTGATATACAACTTAGCGGAAAAATCGCACCGGATGTAGAGATTCTGGCTTCTCTAAATGACCGCAGCATTCCGATCCAACCCGATGGCACGACGGCAACCCTACAGAACTTTGACCAGAAATTTATCCAGATCAGTACGCCCCGTCAGCGGCTGAACCTCGGTGATTTGACGATTACTGATGATCCCTCCAATTATTTCCTGAAATTCAATAAGAAAGTGCAGGGTATATCCGGCTTCTCTTCATGGAATATCGGTAGCAAGGACAGTGGATTTTCAGCACTTAACCTGACCCTCACGCGCGGAATCTGGCAGCGCTACAGCTTCAACGGAACAGAAGGAAATCAGGGTCCATATCGCCTTAAAGGTGCCCACGGAGAGCTTTTCGTCGTAGTCATTGCCGGAACCGAGCGGGTCTATTTCAATGGTGCCTTGCTCAAAAGAGGTGAGCAGGCCGATTACGTTATAGACTACAATACCGGAGAAATCCGGTTCACTCCCAACCGTCTTATTACGCAGTATGACAGGCTTGTGGTGGAGTTTCAGTATGCCGACCGCAACTATCAGCGCTATCTGCTGCACAGCTATAATGCCTGGCATCAGAATGCCTGGGATTTCCGCCTGAATGCCTATCACGAAGCGGATAACAGGAATGTTCCGCTGTTTGCAAAGCTGAAAGCATCCGATATTGCCGTGCTGTCTCAGTCCGGAGATAGCTCCAGCCGTGCGGTTGTCCCTGCGGTGGATAGTGTGGATTACAGCGAGAACAGGATCCTGTACAAACAGATAGACAGCGCCGGAATCCGGTTCTATCGTTTTTCCACAAACAGGGATAGTGCACATTTTCAGCTGAAATTTGCGCTCCGAGGTCCCGGCAGGGGAAATTACAGGCAGTCAAAAGCCTTGGCCAACGGAAAAGTATATGAGTATGTCCCTCCGGTAAATAACCGGCTACAGGGAGATTACGATCCTGTGGTTCAACTGGTTGCTCCACAGCAGCAGCAGATGCTGACTTTTGCCGCACGCAATCGGCTGAGCAAAAGCTCCGAGGCCGGCGGCGAGCTTGCCCTCTCCGGAAGAGACCGTAATACACTATCAGCCATCGATGATGGCGACAATACGGGCTATGCCGGAAAATTCTTCCTGCGCGGTTCTAAAGATAAATCAGAACGGGGAAGCCCTTACAGGCTATCCTATATCTTTGACTATGAGCACCGCGATAAGAATTTCACGGAAGTAGAACGCTACCGCTCGGTGGAGTTTGCGCGGATATGGCAGCGCTCGCGGCAGAATCCAATAGGGATCCTGCCTCCGGCAACGGAGAATATTATTTCCGGAGGCGCAACAATGGCCTATAAATCTGGCTGGACTTATAATGCTCTGTTTAACGGATATACCCGCGCGGGTACGGAGCTGCAGGGAATCCAGGGAAATTTCGGCTTGAACTACAAGTCAAAGAAATATGAGCTGAATTCTCTGGCGGAGCTGACTTCCATCAGCTATGGCAACAATCCACAAAAATTCCACTCCCAGCAGATCATGAAATTCAGCACGGATGCTTCCCGCTCCTATAAGTACATCCGATTTGGGGCCTCCGGAACTACAGAGCAGAGCGCCTATTCTTTGCACTCCGATCAGTTCCTTGATAATTCTTCATTCAAATACAGGACAGGACGTATATATGTATCCAACCCGGAGGGGACAGCCAATGTCTATGGCATTGAACTGAATCAGCGGACTGATTTTAATCCGGATACACTCAACCGATTCGCAAAAGCTACGCTCGGAACGGAGTTCATCGGGAAGTACTATTTTCTCAGGCAGCCTACCCGTCAGTTGAAATTCGATGTCAAATACAGGCAGCTCAATCATCTGAGGGATTCAGGATTGCAGCTGGCCGATCAGGATCGTAACACTTTCCTCACCCGTACGGAGGGCAATCTGAGCTTCCTCAAAGGCGGACTCACGACGACGACCTTCTACGAAATATCCACCGGACGCGAGCCACGTCGGGATTTTCTATATGTTCAGGTGGCCAAAGGTCAGGGGACACATACCTGGATAGACTATAATAATAACGGACTTAAAGAGTTCAGCGAGTTTGAAAAGGCAGCCTATCCGGATCAGGCGGAGTATGTCAAGGTGGTTGTTCCTTCTACGCTTTATGTAGGCACATTATCCAATCAGCTGCAGCAGGGCGTCCGCTTTCAGCCGGATAAATTCTTAGTCGGTGATAAAGCTCTGAGCCGCTTCGCTTCCAGATTCTCCGATATATTTAGTGTCTCTGCCATCAACCGGATACAATCGGAGCTGGGACTAAATTCCTCCAAAGGCAGGGATACGCTGCTGGCGGTACTGAATCCTTTTGTGAGCGGTTTGCCCTCGGATAAAATTCTGAACTCGACCTATCTTCTGCGCAATGCCCTCTATTTCAATCGGAGCAATCCGCTCTACGGAGCGGATATTACGGTTAACCAATCCGGACAGCGGAGCTTTCTCGTCAGCGGAACAGATAATCGCCGTCTCCATGAGCTGATTTATAATATCCGATATAATATTACGCCGAGGATCACGCTTGAGCCGAGCTATGCCTCAGGCAGACGCAGCTTCTACGCGGATTATCTGGCCTCCAAGAACTACAATATCTTTACCCAGACCTTATCCGGACAGATAGTAGTGCAACCTGTGCAAAAGATCAGATTCTATGCTACCTATCGCTACTTTGCGCAGGAGGAGCAGCTCATTGCCGAAACGCGAAGCTACCAAAACGAAGGCGGCGGAGAAGTACGGTACAATATGGCCGGAAAAGGGACGATTCAGGCAAAGCTGAACTATATCCATATCAAATATCTGAGCAGCGGGGGAGAGAATTACAATACGCCCGTCGCCTATGAGCTATTGCAGGGACTGCGTCCCGGGCGCAACCTGACCTGGAACGCTTCCTGGAATCAGCGGTTGCAGAATAATCTGCAGATTTCCTTTAATTATGATGGCCGCCAGGCGGAGGGTCAAAAGGCCATCCATCTGGGACGCGCCAATGTGACCTGGTTCTTTTAAGCTACTTCTGATTATACCTGAAGCGCACCGACATTGTAGCGCTTCGTAATCGGCGCATGGTTCGCTGCTTCGATTCCCATAGAGATGATCTCACGCGTTTTAAGCGGGTCAATGATCGCATCAATCCACAGACGGGAGGCGGCATAGTATGGCGTTGTCTGGGAATTATATCTATCTGTGATGGTTTTGAGCAATTCCGCTTCTTTTTCCGGCTCAATGACTTCTCCACGTCCCTTGAGTGCCGCCACCTGAATCTGAAGCAGGGTTTTCGCTGCCTGTTCTCCGCCCATAACAGCGATCTTTGCGCTTGGCCATCCGACGATCAGGCGCGGATCATAGGCCTTGCCGCACATGGCATAATTTCCGGCTCCGTAAGAGTTTCCGATGATGACTGTAAACTTCGGAACCACCGAGTTCGCCATCGCGCTGACCATCTTCGCACCGTCCTTGATAATGCCGCCATGCTCGGATTTAGACCCAACCATGAATCCCGTTACATCCTGGATAAACAACAGCGGAATCTTCTTCTGATTGCAGACCATAATGAATCGCGCGGCTTTATCAGCCGAGTCAGAGTATATTACGCCTCCGAACTGTATCTCGCCCTTCTTGGACTTGACCATCGTCCGGTTATTGGCTACTATTCCTACGGCCCATCCGTCTATCCGCGCATATCCGCAAAGGATAGTTTTACCATATCCCTCTTTATACTGTTGAAAATCAGAGTTATCTACGAGGCGCTCAATGATCTCTACCGTTTCATAGGGCTTGGTGCGAAGTGCCGGAAGAACGCCGAACAGGTCTTTTGGATCTTTAATCGGAGCGGCAGGCTTTGCCCGATCAAATCCGGCCTTGTCATAGTCGCCGATCTTGTCCATCATCTTTTTGATGGCATCGAGGCAGGAAGCATCATTCGGATAGCGATTGTCCGTTACGCCGGATATCTCCGACTGCGTAACTGTTCCGCCGAGCGTTTCCTGATCAATATCTTCTCCGATAGCAGCTTTGACGAGGTAAGGACCTGCCAGAAAGATGGATCCCGTTTTATCTACAATCAGCGCCTCATCTGACATAATTGGCAGATAGGCACCTCCGGCGACACAGCTTCCCATGACTGCCGCGATCTGAATAATTCCCTCAGAAGACATCATTGCGTTATTACGGAACATACGTCCGAAATGCTCCTTGTCCGGAAAAATCTCATCCTGCATCGGAAGATATACGCCTGCGCTATCCACGAGATAGATAATCGGCAGACGGTTTTCCATGGCAATTTCCTGAAGCCTCAGATTTTTCTTGGATGTAATCGGAAACCAGGCACCGGCTTTCACCGTCGCATCATTAGCAACGATGATACACTGACGGCCTGATACATAACCGATTCCAGCTACAACTCCACCGGCAGGACATCCGCCTTCGGCTTCGTACATACCTTCTCCGGCAAAAGCACCGATTTCAAACCATCGGCTACTATCATCACGCAGATATTCGATGCGCTCACGTGCGAGCATCTTCCCTTTCTCTTTTTGCCGCGCTGCCGATTTTGCTCCGCCTCCGAGGTATATTTTATTCAGACGGCTTTGCACCTCGCTCCACTGGAGCTTATTTTCGTCTTCATTGCGATTAAACTCCAAATCGTGCTTTGATAGCACCGCTTCCGTGGCTGACATATCCGATGATTTCTGTGTAAAATTTAATGTCCAAAGTTACACCGGTGCCGCGATATGTAGCGGAGTGATGTAAGGACAGTACTCAAAATACATCCTTCCTTGCACCATCTTTGCAAAATGATACATATATGCTAAGGTACTCCCTGGGAGACGTATTTTTGCCGAAGCATATCTGAAACGCAAGACCTTGATCCAAAATAGAAGATTTTTTTACCTGTTAATGGCCTCCATTGTTGTGCTGATGATGGCTATTCCGCAACAGTCAAAGGCTCAGGGGAAATGGAATCCTTTCTACGAGTACTCACGCAAAATTCACTTTGGATTCTCCCTCGGGACAAACGTCTCTACCTTCAAATACAAGTATTCTCCGGAGTGGTATAAACAGGATACCATCCACAGTGTGAAGCTGGTATCTTTCCCCGGAATTACACTCGGAGCCATTATTGACGTCCACTTGGGAGAGTATTTTGATCTACGCTTTGTGCCTTCCCTCGTCCTTATACAAAGGAACCTCGAATTTTCGGACTCGAATGCTCAGGCTACCGTCAAACAGATTGAGTCCGCCCTGATTGAGTTCCCTTTATTGCTCAAGTATAAATCGGAGCGGCACAATAACGTACGTTTATACGTCATTGGAGGTTTAAAATACTCGTATGACCTCTCTTCAGATTTTAAGGCGAAGCGTAATCCCGTGGAGCCGAAAGTAGTAATTATCCCCAATAACTTCTATTATGAATACGGAACAGGGCTGGATCTGTATTTCAAGTACTTCAAGATGTCACCGGAGATCAAATTCTCGCGCGGAATCAATAACATCCTTCAGCCGGATCAGAAAATCTACTCCCGCATATTTGAAAATTTCAGGAGCAATGTCGTATTTATCAGTCTCAATTTTGAGGGATGAGCCGATTCATTTATATCCGAAGATTTTTCTCACTCCTTTTCATTACTATTCCCTTGGCAGGAATATACTCCTGTGGCAATGAGAGCCTTAGGGAGTCAGAGGCTGATATTATGCTTCTTCGTAGCCAGATGCCCCGCTATCATGATTTTATAAGCAGAGATAGCCTGGTGTTAAATTCTTTGGGACTCAAGCCTCTCGCATCACAGGCACACGCTTATCTGGATACGCTTCCTCCGCCCGATAGCCTTGACCTCATCCGCATGACCATCATTCAGCCTTACGGACTTCCCTGGATTGTAATTGACGTACTTAGAGCGGATTTTCAGATGAATATCAGCACGAGGCTCAGCTCCAAAGAATGGAGCCCCTCTAAAAAATCCCTGGGTGATCAGTTTAGTACAGAAAATCGACGCCTGAAAAAGCTTGAGTTTTCTCGGCTGCTCCATACATTACGGACCTTTACCTTCGATGATGCTGCGAATATCAAGAGCCGCAGTACCTCCAGTAAGGAGGCATATTACTATACGCTGGAAGCTATCAGCAGGTATAAAACGGCTGCGTCACGGCAGTGGATCATACAGCGATCCGGTACACAGAGTCCTGCTTTTGCGCATCTCCTCGAAACAATGATCCGCCTGCAGCCGCCTCAGATTGAATTTGATAATAAGAAGATTCTCGACAAAGAGTTTATCGGTCACGCCAACTGATCCCATCTTTCTGCCGGCGCCGCACCAAACGGGAACATACCCTGAGGTTTATAAACTTATTTTATAAACGCATAAAATTCAATGTATTGAGCCTGTTTACGTCTGGCGCTTGTCCCTATGTCTCCTCTTTAGAAAGATTAGATTATATTTGACATACACAACACATCATGACTACAGATACACGCACAAGAATTGTCCAGCAGCACTTTCAGGCGATATGGAAAGATGGATTTCAGGCCATCAGAACCGATAAGGTGATACAGGAATTGGGGATTACCAAAGGCGCTTTTTATCATTATTTCCCGACCAAGCTCGATATTGGGTATGCAGTCGTGGATGAGTTTCTTTCGCCGTTGTATATCAGCCCATTTGAGAAGATAAAGATCGAATTTGGAGCGGATCCCATCACTGGAATTATTGAGCATCTGGAGGAACATCAGGAAGGAATGTCTCCGGAACGCGCGGCCTTAGGCTGTCCGCTTACAAATCTGGCCATGGAAATGTCCGGACTGGATGAGGGATTTCATACACGCATCAACGCTATTTATGAGGGGATTCAGCACTTGCTTAATCAGTCGCTTATACAGGGACAGCAGGCCGGAAATGTTACCGCTACCGTTCAGCCGGCACGTCTGGCCTGGCATATTATCGGATCCCTGCAGGGCGCTTACGCCATCGGCAAAGTATGCCGGAGCCATCGGTACTTTAATGACAATGTAGATCATATTATCCTCTATCTGGAGACTTTGAGAGGGAATAGTTAGAGCTAACAGACTATCCGCCTGTCAGGCCAAAGCCGCATTAGAAAATTGCCTTGTTCTTTAATTTCAGGGGCAAAGATTTCTTCGGTCGGCTTGAAGACCTCCTTCGAAATCTTCGCGCTGCCGTGCACGCGCATTAGTATTAATGCATAAATCAACCAGGCGCTGTCATTCCGAGGGAGGGTTATGACGACCTTGAGGCCTTCCAGCCGCTTGGAAACCTTACCCACCCGAAGAAATCTCGGACCCTCAAACAGACCGACGTACACAGCCCCGTAGGGGCGGACTGTCTGTAGAAAAGCAGGCCGCTCCTCGAAGCTCTCGTTCGTCCAAAAAGATCGTACTACAGACAGTCCGCCCCTACGTGGCTGAATGCATTCGGTGCTGAAAAGTTGGACGGGATTATAAATCCCGCCGAGCGTTATGGACAGGCTGCTTCGCGCGGGGCGGAGATTTCTTCGGTCGGCTTGAAGGCCTCCCTCGAAATGACAGCTTAGGGTGGAAATGGAACTGTTCCTCCGGATTCTACCTGATTCACTATTCACTATTCACTATTCACTATTCACTATTCACTATTCACTATTCACTATTCACTATTCACTATTCACTATTCACTATCCATTACCTTTGAGCTATGAAATTTGCTGCCATTGATATCGGCTCTAACGCTATGCGACTGTTGCTGGTCAATGTAACCATCGACGGAAAAAAGACGCACTTCCATAAGATGAGCCTCTTCCGCTCGCCTGTCAGGCTGGGTGTGGATACTTTTCGCGATGGAAAAATATCGGCTGAAAAGCAGCTGGATCTTGAGAAAACGCTTGTCGCCTATCGCAACCTGATGGATGTCTTTAAAGTCCTTGACTATCGCTGCTACGCGACTTCAGCCATGCGGGACGCGGAAAACGGTGCACAGGTAGCTGAAGAAGTATCAAAAGCATCAGGAATTAAGGTTGAGGTGATTACAGGAGATACGGAAGCACACACCATATTTTCTACACACATCGCCGATGAGTTGGATCCGGATGCATCCTATTTATATATCGATGTAGGTGGAGGAAGCTGCGAGCTGACTTTATTCAGCGAGGGCAAGCTGATTGACTCGGAAAGCTTCCGGCTGGGTACGATCCGATTGCTTGAGAATCTGGTCCAGCCTGAGGAATGGACACGCCTCAAAAACTGGATCGCTGATAAAGCCGGACATATCCGCCATCTGGAAGCCATTGGCTCCGGTGGAAATATCAACAAGTTGGCAAAGCTTTGTCAGGATAAGGGAAAAGACGAAGATACCGTACAGGTCAAAAAGCTGGAAGAGTGCTACGAGTACCTGAAAAAATACTCCTATGAGGAGCGCGTCAATATACTCGGGCTGCGGGACGACCGCGCGGACGTAATCATTCCGGCAGCCGAAATATATTTATATGTCCTGAAACAGGCAGGAATCAAGCGCATCTATGTCCCCAAGATCGGACTATCCGATGGCATGATACACGTCATTTACGAGAAGTATATTCAGGAACACGCTACCGCATAATTAGAGTCAGCTACTTGGTAGTGAGCGTCAGGCTCAACTGATTGGTAATGCCATCGCGGTTGGTTACCGTGAAAGTATATTTCTCGGTTCCTGCTTTGGTACGCGTGGTAATGTTCTGATCGGTAGAATAATTATCGCCTGAGCCTCCGGAAAGCGTCTCCTGACGGATCGTAGTTCCGGCGGCACCATCCAGACTCTGTGTTACATTGAATGTTTTGAGGACATCCACACTCTCGGACTTGGAAGCGTTTATCCCGATTTTCACGCTGGCTCCCTGTGCTACTGTAGAGTCTTTTGATATATAGCCTGCGTCCGTTTTGAAGGAGATATTCGGCAGCTTGCCTTCATCCTTCTTACACGAAGCCACAAGCGCTGACATAGCGAAGAGTCCGGCTATGACCGGCATTTTTAAATTGCTGATTGTAGGCATAGTTGAAATTATTTAATGATTTTGATATGTATTAGTGTTTGATTTTCAGGGGGATTTTAACGGTCAACATCACATTGAGTCCCGGATTATTAATTCCGTAAGGCTTCAGCCGGGAAAGGTGATCGTAATAGGCCTCATTGAGCAGGTTTTGCGCCGCAAGGCTGAGATCAATATATCTGCCTGAGCCATTGACTTTCAGGCGGCCTCCGAGATAGAAATTCAGCAGATAATACTTTATTTGTAAATTCTATTACCCCATCAATCCCTTTGTCGATTTTTAATTTTTCTAATTTTT
>JBBRLW010000001.1:0-23536 GCA_038231115.1 Bacteroidia bacterium | reverse complement strand
GCCGGTTCCTCATCATCAGAAATGCATGAGCTTATGCTCTCAGGATCGAAGAATTACAGCTTCTCCGCCAGATACTTTGCCGTCTTACTCTCGGCAACAGCTAACAAGCCTTCCGGAACTCCCTGGTAGAGAACTTCTCCGCCTGCTTCGCCGGCATCAGGACCCAAATCAATGAGATAATCCGCGCATTTGATCACATCTAAATTATGCTCGATGATCAGCACGGTATGTCCATTTTCAACCAGAGCCTGAAAGCTTTTCAGCAATAAGTCAATATCGTGGAAATGCAGTCCTGTGGTCGGCTCATCAAAAATGAAGAATATCGGATCTGGAGCATTGGAGCGGATAAGAAAGCTGGCCAGCTTGATCCGCTGTGCCTCTCCACCGGATAAATGCGCTGAGGGTTGTCCGAGCGTCAGATAGTCAAGGCCTACCTGTGAAAGTGGATTGAGTCCCTTGAGAATGTCATTTTTGCCTTCAAAGAAGATCACCGCATCTCTTACGGTCATTTCCAATACGTCCGCTATCGATTTGCCCTTGAACTCTACTTCCAGCAGATCGGATTTATAGCGTCTGCCATTGCAATTCTCGCAAATGACCTCTACATCGGCCATAAATTGCATCTCAATGGTCTGGATTCCTTCTCCCTTACAGACTTCGCAGCGGCCTCCTTCTACGTTGAAGGAAAAGAACCCGGGCGTGTAGCCGCGCTGTTTGGACATAGGCTGAGAAGCATACAGCTCCCGAATAGGATCAAAGGACTTAAGATAGGTCACCGGATTGGAACGGGACGATTTGCCGATCGGGTTTTGATCTACATATTCAATACGCTTGATACGGCGATAATCTCCCGTAATGCTCTCCGGCTCGAGCTTGCTCATCCGTCCCTCAATGGCTGCCTGCAACAGCGGATGTATAATTTCCCGTACCAGCGTTGACTTTCCGGAGCCGGATACTCCACTGATCACCGTCATGGCCTGTAGCGGAATCCGGACGGTAATATCACGGAGATTATTTTTGTTCGCTCCACCAAACTGGACAAAATATTTTGACTCGCGCCGCTCTTCAGGAATAGCCACACGCATCTCGTTACGCATATATTTAGCTGTGAGGGACTGTCCATCGGACATAAGTTCTTTGAGCGATCCCTGAAAAACGACCTCTCCACCCTGGCTCCCCGCATAAGGTCCGATATCGATTACCTGATCCGCCTCGCGGATAATGTCCTCATCATGCTCTACGACCAAAACAGAGTTGCCGAGGTCTTTCAGGCGGTTAAGCACCGCAATCAGCCGAGTTGTATCAGCGGAATGCAGTCCGATACTTGGCTCATCAAGGATATACATCGCTCCGGTGAGGTTAGATCCGAGAGTAGTCACGAGCTGAATGCGCTGGGACTCACCTCCGGAAAGCGTCCGCGAGGCACGGTTGAGCGTCAGATAGCCCAAACCAACGTCATTCAGGAAATTCAATCGGTTATTGATCTCAATCAGGATGCGTCCGGCAATCTCCTGTGATTTTTTGTCTAACTCCAGGCTCAAAAAATGCTCTGAGAGCCGTTTGGTCGGCATATCCACCAGCTCGGTTATAGCAACGCCATTTACTTTTACATAGCTGGCCTCACGGCGTAAACGTGTCCCTTGGCATACGCGGCAGCGTGTTTTTCCTTTGAACCGTGCCAGCATCACGCGGTACTGTATCTGATACGTCTTGGTTTCTATATAGGTAAAGAAATCGTTGATGCCCGTTATACCTTTGGTGCCTTCCCAGAGGAGGTCACGCTCGGCAGCATTCAGATCTTTATAGGCTCTATGGATAGGAAAATCAAGCTTGAAAGCCTTGCGGATAAACTCATCTTTCCACTCCGACATTTTCTCGCCTTTCCAGCAGGCCACTGCATCCTCATATACGGACAGGTTCCGGTTGGGAATTACTTTCTCCTCATCAATTCCGATGACATTGCCAAATCCTTCGCATGTTTTGCAGGTTCCGTAGGGATTATTGAAGCTAAACAGATTGGTGCTGGGCTCCTCGAAAGTAATACCGTCCATCTCGAATTTATCCGAGAAGCTGATCATACACGGATTGCCTTCCGCAGGGATAATCTCTACTACACAGTCTCCATGCCCCTCATAAAAAGCCGTTTGTACGGAGTCTCCAATGCGGGAAGTTGTATCCTCATCCTCCGGATCAGGTGTAATTCTGTCCACCAGCAAATAGGACTTATCCAGCAGCTTGCGGGATTTTTTGATCGTATCCTTCATATCCGACTCCGTCTTGCCGGTTTCCAGGAAATATTTGACATCCTCTGCTTTGACGATCTTGTTATTCAATACGATCCGGGAAAATCCTTTCTGCAGAATGGCATCCAGCTCATCTTCCCAGCTGCGCTCGGCTAATTTCACCAGCGGAGCCAGAATCTGTACGCGACTGCCGGACTCTAAAGCCTGCACGTAATTGACCACATCCGTCACCGTATGGCGCTTTACTTCCATTCCGGATACGGGAGAGAAGGTCTTTCCAGCACGGGCATAGAGGAGCTTGAGATAGTCGTATATTTCCGTTGTCGTGCCTACAGTAGAGCGCGGATTAACCGTATTGACCTTCTGCTGAATGGCTACTGCCGGAGATAAGCCTTTGATATAATCCACCTGAGGCTTGTTGATCTTGCCCATAAACTGACGTATGTAAGCCGAGAGGCTTTCCACGTAGCGGCGCTGCCCTTCGGCATAGAGCGTATCAAAAGCGAGGGAAGACTTCCCTGAACCGGATACGCCAGTAATCACCACAAATTTCTTCTGTGGAATAGCCAGAGAAATGCCCTTCAGATTATTCTGACGGGCATTTTTTACAAGAATAAAGTCTTTATGGGAAAGCGAGTCGAGGTTCAGCACGAATTGTTGGAAAGAATTTTAATCTTTTTTAATAAAAGTTTGGAAACTGTTTACAAAAGTAGTAGTTTAGCAAAAGTTTCAATCGGGTAACTAAGCAAAGAAAAAAGATAACGCATATAAGTTCAGCTCTACATCACTGTCAATAATTACTACAGATTATGTCTAATCAGATTATCAGCGATGACGAGCTTGTACAACGTTACATTCAGGGGGATGAGCTTGCCCTCAAGACACTCATTGAGCGCCATGAATCCCGAATTTTTACCTCGATTTACCTCCTGGTCAAAAACAAATACCTCGCCGAAGATATTTTTCAGGAAACCTTTATAAAGGTAATCAAGGCACTACGCAAAGGTCATTATGAAGAATCAGGGAAGTTTCAGCCCTGGGTGATGCGTATTGCGAAAAACCTCGTTCTTGACCATTTCCGGAAGCAGGCGCGTATGCCTCAGATCACGGATACCGAAGGCAACGAAATCATGACGACCCTCCGCTTCGCTGATGAGAGCACCGAAGACCAGATTATACGCTCTGAAGAAGAAACGATGGTGAAGGCACTTATCCAGAATTTACCGGAAGAACAGCGCGAAGTATTGATCCTCAGGCATTACGCCGGTCTGAGCTTCAAGGAAATCTCCGAACTAACAGGACAGAATGTCAATACGGCATTGGGCCGGATGCGTTACGCCCTGATCAACCTCCGCAAGCTCATCGAGAAGAATAATATCATGTTGTAAATTTTTTTGGCACGCATGAAATAATCAGATATGCCTCCTCGTTAAAGGAGTATCAAATGAATATTTCTACATGCAAATTACTTTTACACAAGAAGATGTCCTCCGGCATTTATACGGAGAAATGCGCGCAGCGGAGTCTCAGGCGCTGAAGAGCTACCTATTAACCGATTCGGAATTATCCGAGTATTATTATGAGGTATGTGCAACTTTGAATGCGCTGCCAAAACTTGATATGCGTCCCCGCCGGGGCATTCTTGATCGTATCCTTGCTTTCAGTGAGGAAACGGCGCCCAATCATGCCTGAGCCTTTACAGCAGCGGCTTATCTCCGGATTTGTATTTAGTTCCTTATCTTCGTGAATCAGGTTTACGAAAATGAACAGATTACAGACATGGATTGCTTCGGGCTTAATAATGCTCGCCGGCGGATCGGCTTTGAATGCTCAGGTCAAGATTACGCAATCGGATTTGCCTAAAGCAGGCACAACCATTTATTTCTCTACCACTACGGACTCCGTAGATGTATCTTCGACCGGAGCCAGCCAGACATGGGATTTCTCTAAAGTACATCCTACCCAGAACGATACAGATCAATACGCAACCCCTACGGGTGTGTATTTTCTTGCATTTTTCGGGAACATAGCCGAGAAGACTAAAGTCGTCGGGCAGACCGGATACGCTTTCTATAAATCCTCCAGTTCCGAGTGGACACAAACCGGATCGGGCTTCAAAGTACCTGTTGCCAATACGGATGCTCCGCTTAAGTTTTCCAAACCTGATAAGATATATGCGCTGCCGATGACCTACTCCGACAAATGGTCGGATACCTTCGGTATTTCGCAGAAGGTTAGTCTCGGACTATTCAGCGTCACCATTGCAATTCACGGGAGGCGCAGCACGGTAGTAGATGGCTACGGAACCATCTCCACACCTTATGTGAGCAATGTGAAGTGTATCCGCCTTAAATCGGATATTAAGGAAACGGATTCTTTTTATATCGGATACCAGAACGACCGCACGGAGTACAAATGGATGGCTCCCGGGTATAAATATCCTTTGATGTATGTGATTGAAACCAACGGAGCACTGGGAAAAACCTACACGATCACCTATTTGGATAGTGCCCGGACTATCATCAATCCAAATGCGCCGAAGCCTGATTTTACGGCCGTACCGGACTCCAATATCTCTACCGGCGATACCCTGACGCTCAAAAATAACACCACCGGATTCGGAGTCAATAGCTGGGCTATATCTCCGGGATCGGAAGCCAATGGCGATTTTATGTTCGTCAATAAAACCACTGCCGGATCAGCCAATCCGCAGGTCGTATTTGCCAAATCCGGAAAATACACTGTCAGCCTTACAGTCAACAGCTTCGTCAACGGAACAGGTACCCTGACCAAAAAGGACTATCTAAACGTCAGCCAGGCACAGGCTCCAATAGTAGATTTCATGATTGATAAAGCACTCCACAACCCGGGACAGTCTGTTACGCTGCGGGATATCAGTACCAACAAGCCAACACGCTGGTCATGGACAATCACGCCGCACGATTTCAGCTTTGTCACCGGTACGGACTCTACTTCCCGCAATCCGCAGCTTATATTCTCTAAAGAGGGAAAATACTCTGTCAAGCTCGTCGCATCCAATAATGCAGGCACCGGAAACTCCTCTAAATCCGATTATATAGTCATCACAACCAATGGCATCGAAGAAGCGAGCGTGAATACGGATATTGTGCATATCTATCCCAATCCCGCACACGATGCTGTACAGATTAGCCTGACCCGCTCCGGACTATCTCTCAGCAAAGTTTCCTGGCAGATTATTGATATGAGCGGCAGAGCTGTCCTTGCCGGATTCGCTACACAGCCTCTCATTTCTCTTGAGACACTCCCTACAGGAAGCTATATCCTTAGACTCTCAGGCTCTGACGTATTAGTCCGCAAGATGCTGATTAAGGAGTAAGTAGCCGATCAATTATAATTTAACAGGCCAGACAATTGGCCATACAATAAGAAATAGCCATACATAATGCGTACACCGCATTATGTATGGCTATTTCTTATTGTATGGCCTACTCTGCCTCCTGATCCTCATGCTTTAGATGCTCTGGCAGATTTACAGCTGAGGCCGCCTCATTATCATCCATAGTCCTGCTTCTTTCGAGTGGCAGATATCTTTCCCTGCAACTGATACGTCTGTCCCAAAAAAAATAGCAGACCCGCAATCAGCGAATCTGCTATTCAAAACAAATAAACAATTATGATAATGAAAAATGAAGCCTATTTCTTGACCTCCATAGGGAGAATTCCCGCGCGTTTGAGTCCTATTTTGAGCTTGTAATTGATCAGATACATGGCCGGAACCACGACCAGCGTCAGGAAGGTAGCGAAGCTGAGTCCGAAGATAATCGTCCAGGCTAATGGTCCCCAGAATACCATAGACTCTCCTCCGATGAAGAACTCAGCATCCCCATGATCCAGAAGGTTATAAAAGTTGATATTCATCCCGATAGCCAGCGGAACGAGTCCGAGTACGCAAGCCGTCGCCGTAAGGATAACCGGATTCAGACGTGTTTTCCCCGCCATTACTACGGCTTCAAAAGTGCGGAGACCCCGCGCTTTCAGCTCATCGGCAAACTCAACCAGCAGGATTCCGTTTTTAACTACGATCCCTGCCAGCGCCAGAATACCTACACCCGTCATTACGATGGATATTTCCATGCCGGTGATGAAGTAGCCGATCAGTACGCCCGCAATGGAGAATACAATTTCGGTCATGATAATGATCGGTTTGGAAAGCGAGTTAAACTGCGTTACCAGAATCAGGAAGATGAGTCCTATGCTGAGCAGCAGGGCAAATCCAAGGAAGGATGCCGTTTCCTGCTGATCTTCTGCACCTGTCATTTTTACTTCATAGCCAGCTTCGGATTTATATCCCATCACGGCGTTCTGTACCTGATCAGCAACTTCGTTCGCATTATAACCTGTTAGTACATTGGATGATAGCGTAATAACACGCTTTAGATTCTTCCGGCGGACACTTCCGAGTGTGTTGCCATAGCTGACTTTCGTTACAGCCGATAGTGGAATCTGGCGCACCTGTCCGGAATTCATATCACGGTAAGTGATCCTTAAATCGGAAAGGGCATCAATGCTCTTGCGATAGGTTTCAGAGTATCTCACCTGAATCGGATACTCATCTTCATCGCGTTTGAATTTAGAGGCTTCAAATCCGAAGATAGCCGTCCGAAGCTCCATACCGATCTGCGCCGTGGAAATTCCTTCGCGGTTGGCACGCTCGCGGTCAACCTCTACTCCGATTTCCGGATTTTGATCCTGAAGGTCAGAGCGCAGGTTTTCAATACCCGATATATTCTGTTTCGCTATATAGCGTTGTAAGTCCTTGGATAAGGTAATCAGCTTGGGATAATCCTCTCCGCTGACCTCAATATTGATGGGCTTCGGCTGGGGTGGTCCGCTGGACTCTTTATCAACTGTGATGACAGCCGCCGGAATGTCCCGTACCGCCTCACTGATTTTGACCATATAGCTCTTCGTCGCAGGCCCCGTACGGTCAGCCAGCTCCTTGAAGGCAATTCCTACTTTCGCTTTATTAGAGCGGGTGGATCGGTCCTGATCCTGTGCATCTCCCGCACCGACGGCTACGTTGGTAATAACGGACTCTACATCCGGATTATGTTCCCCAATGATGCCATAGATACGCTGTTCCACTATTTTGGCTATGGAATCTGTTACCTGTAAATCTGTCCCGATGGGCAGTGTAATATAGGTATAGATAAATTTTGGATCTCCCTGCGGAAAGAACACGCTCTTCGGCGGCTTCGCAATAGTGAGGATAATCGATAATACAAATAGTCCGGCTACAGCTGCTACAACTCCCCAGGTACGATTCCCTTTAAGGACACGGCGCAGCAGTCGCTCATATCCGTTCATCATCGCCGGTAGCGTATGCGCCTGAAAATAGGCGATCATCCGTGAGAAGACATATTTTTCAGCCAGCACCAGCAGCAGAAGCACGATCAGCAGGTTTCCTCCAAATCGATTGCCTTTCAGGTGTAGCAGAAGTGCAAGCACGCCCATCACAAACAGAGAAATCTGCATAGCACTGAATCGACGTTTTTTCGCATTTTTCCGCACCGGAACAGACTCATCACCTTCCTTGTGCATGAAGCTCACGGCAAATACCGGATTAATCAAAAATGCGACAACCAGGGAAGCAAACAGTACAATGATCAACGTAATTGGCAGATACATCATGAATTTCCCGATGATTCCAGGCCAGAAGCTCAGCGGAATAAAGGGAGCTACCGTAGTCAGCGTACCCGCAAGCACGGGGACAAATACCTCTCCGGCGGCTGCTTTCGCTGATTTTACGACACCGAGCTTCGTGGTATGGACTATCCGGTGCGTATTTTCAATAACCACGATGGCATCATCCACAACAATTCCAAGCGCGAGCAGGAAGGAGAATAACACAATCATATTGAGCGTAAAGCCGATAGCGGGCAATACGAGGAAGGCCAGCAGTGCGGAAATAGGAACTGATAATCCAACAAATATGGCGTTGGTCGTTCCCATGAAGAACATCAGGATCAGTACCACGAGTATAAATCCGATGACAATGGTATTGATCAGATCCTGAACCGTATTACGTGTATCATTGGACTGATCTCCGGTAAGGGTGATTTTCAGATCTTTAGGGAAGGTAGAAGCCTTCATATTTTCTACAATTTTGCGCACCTTATCGGAGGCATCAATCAGGTTCTCTCCGGAACGCTTGATAATATTCAGCGTAATAACCGGCTTATGATCAAGCCGTGCGAAGCTTTCGCGCTCTTTATATCCCTCGCGGACTTCTGCTACATCTCCCAGGCGGATAGCGGCTCCGGAAGAAGATTTGATTACGATATTGGCGATCAGGTTCGGATCCACGTACTGGCCTGCAATACGCACGGAGCGTTTCATATCACCTATCCGGACGGTTCCGGCGGATATTGTGGCATTCTCGGACTGGATAGCGCGCTCCACATCAGTAAATGTGAGCTTTGCAGCCTGCATCCGGTACATATCTACATCTATCTGAATTTCTTTTTCGAGGGCACCTACAATATCTACCCGCGTGATTTCCTTTAATCCTTCTATTTCGTCCTGAAGCTTTTCTCCCCAGACCTTGATCTTGTCCAAAGGATAATCTCCGGAAAGGTTGACGTAAAGAATCGGAAACTCAGAGAAGTTTACTTCGACAACATTCGGCTGATTCGGCAGATCATTCGGCAGATCGGTCTGCGCTTTATCCACTGCATCTTTGATACGCTGCTTGGCTTCCGCTACTGCGATTCCGGTATTGAACTCCGCCGTGATGATACAGTAATCCTGTACCGATTGGGACGTAATCTTTTTCACACCCGAAACACCCTTCAGCTGCTTTTCAATGGGACGTGTTACCAGATTCTCAATGTCCGTAGGAGATGTCCCGGGATATACTACGGAAGTAATTATCGTCGGGATGACAATATCCGGAAATTTCTCCTTTTGAAGGCTGTTATAGGTACTGATACCCATCAGCGTCAGGATCACCGTGACAATATAAATGCTTGTACGGTTATCAATAGCCCAGTTGGTAGGCTTGAAGAACTTGGTCAGGTTCTCTACATGCTTGTTTTTGCCGGAGGAGGCTGCTGCTTTGGCATACCCATCTTCCTCCGGAGTATTTATCTGATTCATAGAGAATTACTTAGTTTAATTTGATCTTCTGATCGTCAATTACATTCTGATACCCCGTCGTAATGACTTTATCGTCATAGCTCAGACCGGATTTGATCTCCACATCCTCGGCATAAGAAGAACCTGTTTTGACCATTTTCTTCCGGGCAATTACGTCATTGCCTTTTTTCTCGGCAACAAATACAAAGGAGCCTTTATCATCCTTCTGTACGCAGTTAATCGGGATAACCATCGCATTCGGCGCTTTATAATCATTTACCTTCACGATGGCAATCATATTCGGACGGATGCTCTGATCTCCTCCCGGAAGCGAAATCTCGATCTGGAAAGTGCGGTTATTCGCATTAATTGCGCGGCTCATTACACGGATATTGCCTTTTAGTGTACGATTCTGGTCCGGAAACTCAAGAAGTACATTATCTCCCTGGTGGATTCGGGTGATATATGCCTCTGATACGTCGGCAGTTACACGCATTTTATCGAAATTGACTACACGTACAATCGGCATCCCGGGTGTTGCCATCTCGCCGAGCTTCGGCATGATGTCATCCACCGATCCATTAATTGGCGAAGTAATTCGGAACATGCTGATCTGCTGACGCAGCGTTGCCATTTTCCGTTCGAGGGATTCTTTATTATTCTTGGCAGTCAGGTACTGAATTTCAGTCCCGATTTTCTGATCCCAAAGGTTCTTTTGCTTGTTATAGATGATGGTAGCCAGATCCAGTCCGGTGCGAAGCTCAGCCATACCCTGAAGTGCGACTGCATCATCAATCTGGACTAACACCTGTCCGGCACGGACTTCCTGTCCGCGAGTAACATCAATGGCAGTAACCGTCCCGCCAGCTTTCGCTGTTACAGCGATATTCTGATCTGACTCCACTTTACCCTGTACTTCCAGATAGTGATTGTACAGCTTTTTTTCCGGGACTTTAACCGAAACCAGCTCCAGATTCAAGCCCAGTTTATTTGCACCTGTTTCCTGCTCCAGCTTTAAAATTTTTGTCTGAAGCTCTGCCTGCTCCTTTTTGAGCTTTGCCAGCTCCGCTTTTTTGACAGCTGCCGCATCCTTCTTGTCGCCACCGCAGCCCGCCAGTGATAAACCGATCAGCGTGAATAGAATATATTTTTTCATCGTATTTTGTTAAATTTTCCTGTTAATGATTGATAATATGTGTTTAGTAGAGTAATCCTGCAGCTTTTTGTAAATCAACACGCGCTATGATGTTATCGTACAGCGCATTGAAATAATTGATTTGCGATTCTCTAAGGGATGATTCTGCCGTGGTTACTTCCAGATTGGAACCGACGCCTTCCTTGAATTTGATCTGCGACACTTTAGCTACACGGTCAGCCAGATCAAGATTACGCTTCTGGATCTCCAGCGTCTTGTAGGTATTTTCATACGTGATCTGCTGGGACCTGACCTGAAAATCAATGAGGTTCTGAAGATTCATTACGTCGTTCTTGTTCTTTTCAAGGGCGATTTTCGCCTGCTGAACTCTCGCATCCCGCTGAAATCCATCGAATATAGGAACCGATAAATGCAGCCCGATCAGTCCGGTGGCAAACCATTTTCCGCTGTTGAATACATTGAACTCATTCCGTTGTGCGGATGTCCCAAGGCTTGCATTAAAGGCGAGTGAAGGCAGATATCCTGCTTTCTGACGCTGAATATCCAGTCCGAGGAATTTCTGCTGTGTGAGCAGCAGGCTGTATTCTATACGTTTGTTATAATCTGCCGGAGGAGCCGCCATTATGGACTCAAAGCTCAGAGAATCCGTCAAAGCGATGTTCTGGCTGACGGGCATTCCCATCTGGAACTTGAGCAGATACAGGCTGACGTCTAAAAATCGGCGGGAAGTTTCCTGCTGTACCTGAAGATTGGACAGTGCTACCTGAAGCCTGTCCACATCAATCTGTTCGGCAAATCCCTGCTGCTGATACGCGCGGGTATCATTAAACGTCTTTTCAAGGCGATGGATATTAGCATCAAAGAGCTTCAGACGCTGTGCATTGACTATTACGGAGTAATAGGCTTTGGTAACGGCTTCGGCTGCATCAATACGGGAGCGTTGCGCCGCTTTTTCAGCCAATTGCTTGTACACGCCCGTTGCCTTAAGTCCTACCAGATAAGTTCCGTCAAAAACCAGCTGTGACAGGCCTGCCGATGCCGTAACGTTATAGCGTGTCCCGAACTGAATAGCCACGTACTCGCTTGGCTTGCCTCCGAAAAAGTTCGGAATCAGGCTTGTAGCACGCTGAATAAAGTCCTGAATATCGAGTGTCGCATTCAGCTGCGGGAGACCGAGTCCCAGAATCTCGCGGATCTTCTGTTTGGCGGAAAGCACATCCTGCTCGGCATTTTTTACCGCCGACTGGTTCTTTACAGTATAATCTATCGCTTCTTTAAGCGATAGGGGCTGTGCCGCTCCTCCGCTAAGTTCCTGCTGGCGTGCTGCCGGCGTAGAAGTCTGTCCGGAAAGGGTAGAGGAAATAGTGAGGGTAAAAGCTGAAATCAGGCCGATGGCCAATAGTTTCCATGTCATAATCAGACGATTAAAGGTCATAGCACTCCTGTGCTCTAACGCAGGACAAAACTACGGAAACATTTTTAATCCCAAAAGTTTCCAAAGTTTATTTTACCTAAAAATAATATGCATCGGTATATCCTGCATTTATAGATGACAGGCTCCTGAAATTACAGGTCAATCGCTTTAAATTTTCGAAAATGGAGCAATGATCTTCTACATATTTGTGTTGGATGTACATTCGCTATAATTGTACGATGCTCAGAAGCCTTCCAATATCATTTCTGGCACGTATTTACATGGAATAAAGTATTTTCGCACCTTTGCTTACAGAATTTCGAACCTGGTATATGAAGAATCAATGGATTAACCCTGCCGTTGCGGTAGCCCTTACAGGGAGCCTCATCGCATTTTCGTGCTTTAAGCGCGCTCCACAGCAGGATATCACTAAAGATAAAACAAAGCTGGAGGTTATCCTCCAGGGACTACAATTTGCGCATTATCAGCCTAAAGACCTGAATGATGACTTTTCCCATAAAGTTTTTGATCTCTACCTGAAGCGCATGGATTACTCCAAACGCTTCCTGCTCCAGGAAGATATTGACCGGCTTTCCAAATATCGCAATGAGCTGGATGACCAGATGCGCGCCGATAATGTCGAATTCTTTGACGTAGCCAATGAGATCATTCTGCAACGCACAAAGGATGCAAAGCAGTACTGTTCTGAAATCCTTGAGCAGCCCTTTGATTTCTCCAAGAACGAGATGATCGAGACCGATCCGAAGAAAATATCCTATCCAAAAACGCGTGAGGATATGAAAGATTCCTGGCGCAAATACCTCAAGCAGCAGGCGCTTATCCGCGTAGCCGATAATCTTGAGTCTCAGGAAAAAGCCGAAGCTAAAAAAGATACTTCCGTTAAAATTAAATCCATGCAGACGCTGGAGATGGAAGCCCGCAAGCGCGTTAAGGATAATATCAATGACTTATTCAAGCGATTGGGAGAATTAGACCGTGAGGACAGGATCGCCATGTACTTCAATGCCATTGCGAACTCCATGGATACCCATACGGAGTATTTTCCGCCAAAGGATAAGGAGAATTTCGATATTCAGCTATCCGGACAGCTCGAAGGAATTGGAGCCACGCTTCAGGAAAAAGATGATCATATTAAGGTCATGAGCATTGTTCCCGGAAGCCCTTCCTATAAGCAGGGAGACCTGAAGGCAGGTGATGTCATTACGATGGTTGCCCAAGGCAAATCCGATCCTGTAAACGTGGAAGGGATGCGCCTTGACGATGCAATAAAGCTCATTCGTGGTAAAAAAGGCACGGAGGTAAGGCTGACGGTTAAGAAGCCTGATGGCTCTAAAAAAATTGTTCCGATTGTGAGGGATATTGTCCAGATCGAAGAAACATTTGCCCAGTCGGCTATTATCAAAAGCGGAGGGGATAAAATAGGCTATATCAAGCTACCGACTTTCTATGCGGATTTCAACCGCCAGGGAGGCCGCTCCAGTGCGGAAGATGTAAAAAAAGAAGTATTGAAGCTCAAAGCGCAGGGCGTGCAGGGAATTGTCCTGGATCTGCGCAATAACGGTGGCGGATCATTAGATGATGTAGTTCGGATGGCCGGACTATTTATCGCCCGAGGTCCTATTGTACAGGTCAAGGGACGCGATGGCGCGGCTCAGCAGCTTGATGATAACGATAAAGAAGTTGTGTATTCCGGCCCATTAGCCGTGATGGTCAATTCTAATTCCGCTTCGGCATCAGAAATAATGGCTGCTGCTATTCAGGACTATAAACGGGGCATCATTGTAGGCTCCAAGCAGACCTTTGGTAAAGGAACCGTTCAGCGCTTCTTCAACCTGGACGATAATGTCCCGGGCAATAATCCGGTCAAGCCTCTGGGAAGCATCAAGATCACGATGCAGAAATTCTACCGCATCAACGGAGGTGCTACACAGCTGAGAGGCGTTGTGCCAGATGTAATTCTGCCGGATCCATTGGTAGAAGTAGATCGCGGTGAAGCGGATACGGATGCGCCGCTCGCATGGGATGAAATTCAGAAATCTGAGTATATTACCTGGTCTCAACCGATGCTGGACTATAAAAAAATCAGAGATCGCTCTCAGGCACGTACTTCAAAAAGTGCTGAGTTCAAGCTGATTTCTGAAGAATCCAAAATGTTCAGGGATCAGAAAGATAAAACGGAAGTATCTCTCAATCTGGAAAAATACCGTGCTGAAGATAGAAAGCAGCGTGACGAAGCTAAAAAGCTCAAAGATGCTTCTATTGAATTCGCCGACTTTATGCCGACTTTCCTTCCGGATGACCCCAAGGCATCCGCTCCTTCTGACTCTGTCAAGAATCCGCGCGGTACCGAGTTCCTGAAATCGATCCGTAAAGATGTATATCTGAACGAAACGGTCAATATCGTCCGTGATCTGAAGAATTAGGCTCCGCTTAATACATCTGATCCTTATGCAATTGCGCAGGTTTCTATGGCCGCTCAGCCTCATTTACGGAGGCATAGTGCGTCTGCGCAACAGTCTATATGACTCAGGCCGGCTGAAAAGCTCGGGTCTTGACTTTCCACTTATCGGAATTGGGAATCTTTCCGCCGGCGGAACGGGTAAAACACCCATGACCGAATATCTCCTGCGCCATTTGATTGACATGCAAAAGCATCCCGCAGTTTTAAGCCGGGGATATGGACGCAAAACAAAAGGATATATCCTGGCTACGCATAATAATGCGTCCGCTGCCGTTCTGGGAGATGAGCCTTATCAGATGTACCGAAAATTTCCAGACATTGCTATCGCCGTCTCGGAAGATCGTGTCATCGGAGCCATTAGCCTGATTGGCCAGGTCCCCGAGCTTGATGTTATAGTCCTCGATGACTGCTATCAGCACCGCGCTATTTCCCCGCAGCTGATGATCCTGCTCATGGATTATTCCCGTCCCTTTTATACGGATTCGCTATTGCCTTCCGGCGACCTGCGTGAGCCTGTTGTTGGTAAATCACGTGCAGATCTGATTATAGTCACCAAAGCGCCGGAAACTATTTCAGAGGCGGAGCGTAAAAAGATAATTGATCGAATAGTACCGCAGCCCCATCAGCAGGTGTTATTTAGCCATATCCGCTATGCCGAGCTTCTCTCGGCCAATGGTGCGCGACCTTTGCATAATCCCTTAAATCAACGGACAAGGGCGCTGCTTTTTACCGGAATCGCGCATCCCGAGCCTTTGGAGGCATATCTCCGCTCTATTAAAATTGACCTGCATCACATCCGTTTTGGAGATCATCATCATTTCAATTCCAGAGATATAAGCAGTATCCTTGAAGCCTATAATGCATCAGATTGTAATATGCTGATCACTACTGAAAAAGACATACGCCGCCTGGAGTCAGAGCCGGCGCTGATGGAAATACTGAGCTGGCATCCGATGTATTATATTCCGATAGAATTTGCGCTTAATGAAAGGGATAGTAAAATCCTCCACACAAGGATCGCATCCGTCCTTCAAATTAATCTCTAATTTTGATGAGCAATACTATGCCTGAATCCATCCCGACCGATTTTCCAGCTTATACAGCCTCCATGACGCACTATGTCCGCCGCCGAGCGACGGAAGTCAATATCGGGGAAGTGCCGCTGGGCGGAAATTATCCCATCCGTCTGCAATCCATGACCACGACTGACACGATGGATACCCAGGCAACAGTAGCTCAGTCCATACGGATGATCGAAGCGGGCTGCGAATATGTCCGGATTACAGCGCCGAGCCTCAAAGAAGCGGAGAACCTCCGGCTCATCAAAGCGGAGCTGCGCCGCCAGGGATACAAAGCGCCCATCGTAGCCGATATACATTTCACTCCCAATGCTGCCGAGCTGGCTGCTAAAATCGTTGAAAAAGTCAGGATTAACCCGGGAAACTATATAGACAAAAAGAAATTTGAAATCCGTGAATATACGGATGTTCAATACGTTGCCGAGCTGGATCGTATCCGCGAGCGCTTTAGTCCGCTGGTAAAGATTTGCAAGGAGTATGGCACCGCCATGCGCATCGGAACCAATCACGGTTCCCTCTCTGACCGGATTATGAACCGCTACGGCGACTCTCCGGAGGGCATGGTAGAGTCAGCTATGGAGTTTCTCCGTATCTGCTCTGAAATGGACTATCATCAGATTGTGTTATCCATGAAGTCCTCCAATCCTCTGGTAATGATCCAGGCCTACCGTCAGCTTATTGTAGCCATGGAAGCCGAAGGAATGCATTATCCGCTGCATCTGGGTGTTACCGAAGCAGGAGGGGAGGAAGAGGGGCGGATCAAATCTTCGCTCGGAATCGGATCATTATTAGAAGATGGCATCGGTGATACCATACGCGTCTCTTTAACAGAAGATCCCGAGTTTGAGATTCCTGTGGCGCGCAGTATTGCTTTCCGGCACCCTGAATCCGTAATTACTGAGGAAACTTCTGCTATACAGGCTGAGGATGCTCTTCATATTCAGCATAATCCTTATTCCTACATGCGACGCCACTCGGTGGAGGTGCTGAATTTTGGCGGAACGAATGTTCCCCGCGTCATTGCAGATTTTTCAGGATTTGGAACAGCTGTTTCCCCTGAGTCCTTATCAGTCATTGATTACCGCTATGAAGCCGAGTCGGACAAATGGCATCAGGGAGATCAGGGTGCTGATTATATCTTTAGCGGCGATGTACAGCCTGATTTTATGCTTCCAAATGGCTCCAAAAACATCCTGCAACTGAAAGCCTGGCAGGCGCAGCCGGACAGGCTCAATACTTTTCCGCTGATCACTGCCGATCAATTATTCCTTTCCCGCGCTGATGCCTTTCCCTCAGCAGTATTTATAGCCTTGGAAGCCGAAAATATATCGGATGCGCTAATCGCTGAGCTATCGGAGGCACGCAATGCCGTCATCGTCCTTTCTACCAAAGCGGAGTATGCGCTGACATCACTGCGCACCGCTTTTTTCCGATTTGAAAATGCCCAAATGCGGCAGCCAGTTATTGTCCGCTCTGTGTATAGTGATGCTTTAAGCGAAGAAGAGTTTATACTTCGTGCCGCCACCGATGTCGGCGGATTACTCGCCGAAGGATTCGGAGACGGCACCTGGCTCGGATATAGGTCCGGTACCCATGCGTTGATCAACCGGACGAGCTTCAATATCCTCCAGGCAGCGCGGACACGTATCTCGCGCACAGAGTACATTTCCTGTCCCAGCTGCGGACGTACTCTGTTTGACCTGCAGGAAACTACATCCATGATCCGCCAGCGTACCGATCATCTTAAGGGCGTGAAAATTGCCATCATGGGATGTATTGTCAACGGCCCGGGCGAGATGGCTGATGCTGATTACGGTTACGTCGGTACGGGTACCGATCGGATTACGCTGTACCGTGGGAAAGACATTATCAAGCGCAATATCCACTCGGATGCTGCCCTGGATGAGCTGATTGGCCTCATACGCGAGGATGGCCGCTGGCTCGAGCGTGCGGAGATAATGTCGCTGTAATTCCTATTGTTTTTAGCCACAGAGGGTTAACCACTTGCCAAATTATTCGACACAATACCTCTTCTGGAATATGTTTTGTTTTAGGGAACTGATTGCCATGGCATTTTTTTATTAATTTTGCCCGTCTTAGATAAAATTACAAAATCTGAATATGAAAAAGTTTTTACTTTCCTTAATCTGTCTGGCTTTTGCCGGATACGCTTCTGCACAGCGCATAGTGCCAAGTCAGCTACCATCGCCGCACAAGTATGGGGCTGAAGTTTCCAAAGTGCAGGTACCTTACAAGAAGGCACATACACTAAACAAATCTTTTGATGATACGGTTAGCGGATGGTTTGATTACCAGGCTCAGCTGATCAATAACTATCCTGGCTTCACTTACAGGAATTTTGTGAATCCAATTTTCCCTGACTCTACCGTAAAAGCTATTTATGGAAATGGTTCCGGTGGAACGGTGGCCAGCTTTATCGGATCTCATTCTTTCGGAGAAGTTTTCGATCCCAAGTCATATTTGTTTGATGCTGATTCTATTGATACATACGATCCTAAAGATGGAACCTTCAAATGGGATTCCGTTGCAATAGGATACACATATTATAACTACCATCCTGGAAGTGTTGATACCCTGATTATCCATTACCATTTGCAAAGCACCCTCGGTTCACTGATCCAGCCTCCAAAGCAGAGAATTGTTGCGTACGTCCCTCAGATTGATTTTGCTAATTCTACTTCACTTCTGTCAAGTAAAACAGATACGGTGCTATTGACCGGAAAAGATACCAGCTCAAGAACAATATTCCTGAGAAGATTTGTAGGATTACCAGTTCCTGCAAAACAGATCATGGCTTATACCTGTACTTTCCGTCTTGGATTTGCTCATAAATTCGGAGATACAACGGAAAGAGCCGGACCAACCAATGTGAAAGTAACAAACAAAGTGAATTATTTTTCTCCACTGCTGGTGAGAGCTGATTTCAAACCAACTGAAGATAAATCTTATAATTATGGGATCGTTTTATATACAGAAGGAAAATATAAGCAATTCACGCCAGCTACCAGTGTATTCAATACTGATTATTATCCATTGAATCTTGGTGATCCGAGTACCACAGCAGGAAATACCCAGGAGTATTTTTACTCACAGTTCCACATAACATCAATCTACAACAAGAACCTTGTTGCTATCACTGAAGCCGATAAGCAGAACGGTTATGGAGTGAGTGCCGTATATCCGAATCCTTCTATCAACGGTGTGTCTTATGTAGACATGGTGCTTCCAAGAGGCGAGCAGGTCACTGCGGTAGTAACTAACCTGATGGGTCAGCGTGTGATGACAATTGCAGAAGGAATGAAGCCACAGGGTCAGTCCCGCATGGCGATTCCTACTACTGAGCTATCAAACGGAATTTACTTCTATACCCTGACTGCAGGAAGCTATACTTCTACCAAGAAATTTACTGTAGTGAAATAAGCGGTACGCTATTCCAGCAGAATTATCCATACAGAAAAGCCTCCGGAGCATTGCTCCGGAGGCTTTTCTCATTTATATGGAACCCTTCTATCTGCATTTCTAACCATTTCTTGAGCGGTAAAGAGACTAATCAGGATTTGCTTTTTGAGAGCATAGTAGCCAGCCTATTACAGCTCGCCGAGATAGGCTCTGCCTCCGATCTTTTGCGCAGCCTTCATAATCCACCAGGATTTGCGCTGGACAAGCGGCGTTTTGGGAGTCCATTTGCGCGGCGCCGGAAGCAATGCGGCTATCTCTGCCGATTGCTTCGCACTCAGGCGTGCTGCAGGAATATGATAATAGCTCAGCGCGGCAGCTTCTACTCCGAACTTTCCATTGCCGAGTTCCGCTACGTTGAGGTACATTTCAAGGATTCGCTCCTTTCCCCAGACCAGCTCAATTAATGCGGTGAAATATATCTCCAGGATTTTCCGCAGGTAGGATCTTGACTGCCAAAGAAATACGTTCTTCGCTACCTGCTGGGAAATGGTCGATCCTCCTACTTTTTTAGAGCTCGAAAAATTGTGCTTCAGTGCTGCCCACATTGCATCGAAATCAAATCCATGATGGTAGGCAAAGCGCTGATCTTCAGATGCTATAACCGATATTTTCATGGCATCGGAGATCTCTTCCATACTCCGCCACTTTGCCTGAAATACAAAGGGATTTCCTTTGGCCGAAGGTTTGGCTTCCAAAGCCCGAATAACCATCAGCGGCGTAGTAAACGGTGGAAAGAACTTCAGATACACCGTATAGCAGAAGGAAGTCAGTATCAGTATTCCCATAACCTGCAATAAAATCCGGAGAATGAATCTGCGCTGCTTCATCGATTCTACAAAGGTATGGCAATCGATATTTGAAGCCGAACAGTATTCGGCAGAACCCTCTAAATCAGTATGCAGGTTCCTGTCTATTATTCACTGATTTTTCCTAACTTTGCGGAGCGAAAAAATATGTTTTCAGGAAAGGGGGACGCTGTTCCCCTTTTTTGACGTATCTATCGCAAGATCTGATCTCTTTGCGCGAACGTATTCTATTGATTTTAAACGAGCTGACCTCCGGAACACAATTGTTTCCGGTAGATGTTACTGCAGGTAAAAGTCATATTGAAGTGTTCATGGACGGCGATAACGGCATCAATCTCAAGGATTGTGCGGATATCAACCGCAAGCTTCATGAGAAGCTCCAGGCAGAGGGCATTGATACCGATGAGCTCATCATTGATGTCTCTTCACCCGGCGTGGAACGTCCCATTGAGGGCTACCGCGACTGGAAAAAGAATGTCGGTAGAAAGATACAGATCAGAAATGCACAGGGCAAATTCGTTAAAGGATCGCTCTGCTACCTTGATCCGGAAAAGATCGTCCTTCGGATTGGAGGCGGATTTACGGTCAAATTTGAAACATTGAATTTTCAGCAGATAAAAGAAGCCAAAGTGGTTATATAAACCATCCAATAATGAATACTACTGATATAATAGAGTCATTCTCGGAGTTTAAGGAATTCAAGAACATTGATCGTGTGACCATGATGCGTGTTCTGGAGGAGGTATTCAGAGGTATGCTGCGCAGAAAGCACGGCACTGATGATAACTTCGATATAATTGTAAACGCTGAAAAAGGTGATATCGAAATCTGGCACAACCGCCTCATTGTTGAGGACGGCGGCGTGGAAGATGCCACGGCTCAGATTGCATATAGCGATGCGGTCAAGATTCAGCCTGACTTTGAAGTCGGGGAGGAAATTGCCGAGGAAGTCAAGATAGAAAGCTTTGGAAGACGTGCGATTACTTCTGCAAAACAGAATCTGGCGCAACGTATACTGGAGCTTGAAAAAGAGGACGTTCTGCAGAAATATAAAGACCGCGAGGGAGATATCATCTCCGGAGAGGTTTATCAGGTCTGGAAAAAAGAGATACTGGTTCTGGACGATGAAGGCAATGAGCTGGTGCTTCCGAAGCATGAGCAGATTCCATCGGATTACTATAAGAAAGGAGAGAGCATCCGCGCTGTGATTACACAGGTAGAGTATAAGAATAATAGTCCATTGATTGTTATTTCCCGTACTTCTCCGGTGTTTCTGGAGCGTTTATTTGAACTGGAGGTTCCGGAAATTGCAGATGGCCTGATTGCCATCCGTAATGTTGTCAGGGAGCCTGGAGAACGTGCCAAAGTAGCCGTTGAGTCCTTTGATGACCGTATTGATCCGGTCGGTGCCTGCGTAGGAATGCGCGGAAGCCGTATCCATGGGATTGTGCGGGAATTGAGGAATGAAAACATCGACGTAATCAATTTTACGCTCAATAAGCAATTATATATTTCACGCGCATTATCGCCTGCACGGATTTCGAGCATCGTCATAGACGAAGCAGGAAAACGTGCATCTGTATATCTGAAGCCTGACCAGGTCTCACTGGCTATTGGAAAGGGCGGACTGAACATTAAGCTCGCAGCCAGGCTGACGGGTTATGAAATTGACGTCTTCCGTGACCAGGAAGACGAGGACTATGATATTGATCTCGAGGAATTCTCCGATGAGATCGATAGCTGGATCATTGACGAGCTGAAAAGCATCGGATGTGACACAGCAAAATCAGTTCTGAATCTTTCTCCGAGTGAGCTTGTCCGCAGGACAGAGCTGGAGGAAGAAACGGTCAAGGAAATATTTCAAATACTAAAATCAGAGTTTGAGCAGTAGGCCTATGGATATATAGATCATAAGTACGGCTCGGTTTAATCATTTACAAGCAGAATGGCAGAAGTTTCAGGTCCAAAACGTTTATCAAAAGTATCTACAGAGTTTAATGTAGGGAAGGACACCATCGTGGAGTACCTCTCCCAACAGGGGATTGTTGTTGACAACAATCCGAATGCAAAGCTGACCGAGGAAGCTTATACCATTCTGATCAAAAAGTTTCAGCCGGACAGAGCCGACAAGATCAAATCCTCGGAAAAAATACTGACGCCTACCATTGAGCAGATCACCCGCACGGAGCATAAGCCCGAGCCTGTGAAGCATGCTCCGGTTCAGGCAGCAGCTATTGCACCGCCGGTACAGCAGGCACCGGAAGTCAAAACCGAGGCGCCGAAGCAGCATCAGACGCAGACAAAAACACGGACACCTGATCCGGAGCCTGTCGTTTCAGAGCTGCCCAAGGCTCCGCCAGTAGTTTCCGATACACCGGAAGATACGGTAGAGGAAAAAGCCGTCAAAAAAGCCGCTAAAGCGAAGAAAGATAAGGCCGCATCCGAAGCAGCTCAGATTGCTCCGGAGCCTTCTGCTTCCAAGCCAGAGACTAAGCCGGAAGTCGCACCGAAAGCACCCGAAGCAGCTTCCAGCACTACTGGAGATGAGACAACAAGGCCAGCCGGACTGACCATCCTGGGCAAAGTTGATCTGGACGGATTTTCCCATAAAAAGAAGCGCGGAACCAAAACAGAGCAGATTGCTGCCGCTGCTGAAAAAACAGCCATAGCTACAGCCGAGAAAAAGGCCGCTTCCAAAGCACAAAAAGATAAAGCTACAGTTGATGCTACGAACGCAAAAACAGCAGAACAAAATCTGAAGCCAGATACCTCAGTTAATAAAGCTACAGAAGCACCTGTTATAGCTTCAGAGAATAAAGCATCCGCACCGGCGGCAGCTGCTGCACCGGAAGCTCCGGTTGCTGCAACTGCAAAGCCATCGGCTAAAGCGGAAGAAGCAGATGATAAAAAATTGGGACTCACGGTCGTCGGAAAGATTGACCTTTCTCAATTTGACAGAAAGCGTAAGCCTGCAGGAAGCTCCTCAGGTGCTCCCAACCGTCCGGGAGCTGCGGGCGATGAGCGCAAGCAGCGCAAGCGCAAGCCCCTTTCCGTTGACCCGAACAATCCTCAGTCTCAGGGCGCAGGCCAGCCGGGACAGGCAGGAACAGGTCAGCAGCCACAGCAGGGTGGCGGATATAATAATAATCGCGGCCCAGGCCAGGGTGGAGGATACCAGGGCGGTGGCGGCGGCTATCAAGGCGGCGGCGGAGGCTATCAGGGTGGCGGAGGCTACCGAGGTCCCGGTGGACCAGGCGGTCCAGGTCAGCCGGGTGGTGGATTCAATCGCGGTCCGGGCGGACCAGGAGGTCCGGGACAGGCAGGCCCAGGTCAGCCGGGTGGCGGATTCAATCGTGGACCAGGCGGTCCGGGTCAGGGCGGCGGATTCAATCGCGGACCAGGCGGTCCGGGATTCAATCGTCCTTTCCAGAACAATCGTCCGCAATCAGCGGCAGACCGTTCGCGCTCCAAACGTGCCAAGAAAGCAAGAAATATTCTTAGAAGAGGTCAGGAGCAGGACAGTGAAGACTCCAACCTGATCCAGGTCACAGAGTTCATCACCGCAAACGAGTTTGCGAGCCTTATGGACGTTCCGGTGACTGAAGTAATCAGCAAATACTTCCAGCTCGGCCACATGATTTCTATTAATCAGCGGCTTGATGCAGCTACGATTGAAGTCATCGCCAGTGAATTTGGCTATGAAGTTGAATTCACCGAAGCCGAAATGGATGATCCCAACCTTGAGGAAGAGGATACG